>CALFEW010000601.1 GCA_937958365.1 uncultured Chloroflexota bacterium
GTCTGAAGTTTTGGGGAAATGAGCGGGTGTGTGGTTGGGGAACGGGGAGCGAAGAGTGGGCCAATCGGCCAGATTGGCCCACTCTCTAGACTATTTTATGGTTTCAGAACAACGGGCAGGTACAACTGTACATTGGCGCTGAATACGTTCACGGTGGCGGCGTCGGTGGCAACGGCCGTGTACATTGCGTTATCCGTCGCCAGCCAGACGGCCGTGTTTGTTACCGATTGGGTCACGACGGCGCTGGCCGTAATCGTCAGGATTTCGCCGGGGGCCAGGTCGTAGGCATAATCCGGGCCTAAGATTGTGCCCAACTGGGTATCTTCCAACGTATGCAGCGGCAGGGTGATGGCGCCTGTATTTTCTACCACGTAGAAATAAGTCACCGTCACGCCGCTTGTCACCGTGATTTCGTCCAGAGGCGAATAGACATCGGGGTTTGTGCCCACTGTCTTGGTCAGCGACAGCCCGGCCGTGCCGCCGCTGTCGGCCCTCACGTCCAGGCACCAGCCGCCGTTCAGACTGCCCGCGAAGCCGCCCATGTCGTTAACCAGGAACAGGCTCCAGACGCCGTTCGGGTCGGTGTCGTTAAAGGTTGCCAGCGTTGTGGCGTCCGACGGGGTAGGCGCGGGAGCCGGGAACGTGTCCACGCTTCCGCCCTTGTTGGTCGGCCGATACGTGCCCGAAGTGATCAACGAGCCATCCGGCAGGTCTGTGGTTGCTGCATCGTCCAGGGTCAGGTTCACCCCAGAGATGCTGTAGCCGCCGCCCACGTCCGACATCAAGATCAGATTTTGCCCCTGCGGCCCTACCAGCATCACATCCAGGTTATCCGGCCAGTTGTGCGACAGGTCCAGCAAATGGACGTTGAGGTCTGCCAGGTTGTCACCGTACCCGGAAACGGTGATGGTGGAGGGATAGGGCGAGGCGCCGCCGGCGCCGGGAATATTCACCGGCGCGCTGTTGCAGACCAGGTTCAGAGCCGTCGTCACGAAAACGAACGTGGCTGAGGGCGCGCTGTCGCCACAGAGGTTGTTGGCTGTGACACGCCAGAAAAACACAGAGCCATCACTCAGCGCCGTGGTGGGGGTGTAGCTGGTTCCGGTCAACGTTGCCGAGTTGATGACGTTGGTGAAGTTGGCGTCGGTGGCGATCTCTATAAAGTAAGAAGTGCTGCCAACCACGGAGGCCCAGGTGAAGGTGGGCTGGAGGATGACGTCGGTGGCTCCGTTGGCCGGGGTGAGCGGGGTGGGAACGGCCGTTAACGTGGGAACCAGGTTAAGCTGCACCGTGGTCGTGTGGGTGGTGGTGGGCGTCGTGCCCAAAACATCTATGGTGTAGCTGCCCGTCGTCAATGGTCCGGCGCTGCCGATGGTCAGTTGGCTGCTCCCCGGCACTGTCACCGGATTCACGCTGAAAGTGGCGCTGGCTCCGGTCGGCTGGCCGGTGGCGCTTAACGTCACCGGGTACGCAAAGCCGCCCACTTGCCCCACCGTCACATCGTAGAATGCGTTGTCGGCGGCGCATACGTCTTGCGCAGCCGGCGCAGCGGCAAGGGTGAAATCGGCCGTGCCGCAGGCATCGAATTTGAACGCGGCAATGCGTGTACTCCACTGACTGGCTGCATTCCACTGGCCGGTAAACCAGAAGGTGCAATCATCAATCGGATCAATACCCATAGCCGCATAGTCGCCATAACGGTTGCTGCCATTATTGGCCGTACCATTCACAATCGTGTATTCGCCCTGTGGCAGGGTCCCCAGCGGGTCCGCGGCCAGGCGACCGGCGTAACGCAGCGACGGGTAAATCGTCTGGCTGGAGACGTTGTAGCCCAAAGCAATGTTGCCCGACCCATCCATGGCGATGCCGCCCATCCAGCGGTTATCGGTGGTGGTGGGGGCATACGTGCCTTCCTGGTAAAGCGTCCACGAACCCGCGCCAACCTTGCGCAGTTCAAACCAGCGAACGCCACCGATGTTGCTGCCGATGTCGGTGACAAAGTTGCCCACCAGCGTCTCGTGGTCACCAAAGTTGCGGTAAGCCAGCCGCTGCATGATGACTTCGCGCAGCGGGTCCAACGAGGAACCGCTGCCTTGCGCAACGCCGGGCATCCCCATGCAGAAGAAGGAGGTCAGGCCGCACAAGGTCGAATCGAATTCGGCCGTCAGAATGTCGGCGATCTTGGTGAAGGTGGAGTTGGCTGGCGTCGTCCAGTTGACGGCGAAGGCCCATACTTGCAGGATGTCGTTGGTGGGATAACCGGCGACGTTGTGCGCTTCGGTGTCTACGTGGCGCATGACGTAGTTGGGGGAACCGGCCGGGGGCGGCGTCATGCCGTCAAGGTCGGCGGGCGTTAACGCCTGGAAGCTAAAACCCGACAAAACGGGCGCGGTAAAGCGCTGGGAAGTGGCTGGCGCACCGGCCAACATCGCCGTCCGGTTGAGGGCAAAGACCGACGGGCTGTTTTCGTTGGCTGTGGCGTAGTAGGCGTCGGGCCAGACGCCGAATTTGGGATAGTCGGGGAAGGTAGGGGTAGTGAACTGGTAAGAGTAGTAAGCGCCTTGCGGATTGGGGGTTTGCGAGATGAAGACGCATAACGAACTGCCAGAACCAAATTCGCTCAGGAACCAGCGGTCGGCCATCTGATCATAAAGCACAATGGGGTCGCCGCTGCCGGTGGCGCAGCCGCCCAACGAAGTCAGCGAGAAAGACTGAATCAACGCGCCCGTGGTTTTATTGTAAATACTCACCTCAGTCCCGCTCCCGTTGACCATTTGAATGTAATGGTCTTTGCCGATGTCACCTACGGTATCGGGTGGGTTAGCGCCGGTGAATCCCTGGCCGTTGAAGTTGAATATGGGCGTGTCGAAGTTGTCTGTGGCACGTGGAGGCGCAGCCGCTTGCAGCGCTAACAGGGGATCGGGGCCGTTGGGTGGGTCAAAGTTGGGGTTGCCAGGGTTGAAGGAAAATCGGGGGTTGATTTCCCGGTCCAGGTAATACTCAATGGTTGGCGGGGGTAAATCTCTTACCGCCAGCGTCAGGGTGGGCGTTACCGGTTCGCT
>CALFEW010000602.1 GCA_937958365.1 uncultured Chloroflexota bacterium
CCCCGTCTAAAAAACAACGCCCCGTAAACGGGGCTAGAGAAGAAAAAAGCCGGGTTTACCCGGCGTCGTTTTGCTGCCGGGGCATTCATGCCCCGGCAGCGCCCCGGCAGCGGCTTACCCGAAGGTGATCCCCTGCGCCAGCGGCAGGTCTTTCCCCCAATTAATCGTATTCGTCTGGCGGCGCATGTAGGCCTTCCAGGCGTCCGAGCCGGACTCCCGGCCGCCGCCCGTCTCCTTCTCGCCGCCGAACGCGCCGCCAATCTCCGCGCCCGACGTGCCGATGTTGACGTTGGCAATGCCGCAGTCCGACCCGCCCGCGCCGAGGAAGCTCTCGGCGGCGCGCAGGCTGTCGGTGAAGATGGCGCTGGAAAGACCCTGGGGCACGTCGTTGTGCAGGGCGATGGCCTCGTCCAGCGTGTCGTATTCCAGCAGGTACAAAATCGGGGCGAAGGTTTCCGTGCGCACAATCTCCGTCTGGGCGGGCATTTTGATGATGGCCGGTTCGACAAAATTGGGGCCGAGGTCGGGGCGGGCGCGGCCGCCGGTGAGCAGTTGGCCGCCGTCGGCCTGGGCTTGCTGTACGGCGCGCAGCATGGCGGCGACCGCTTTTTCATTCACCAGCGGCCCCATCAACACCCCCGCTTGCAGGGGGTCGCCGATGGGCACTTGCCGGTAGGCTTGCACCAGCCGGGCGGCCAGGTTGTCGGCGATGGTGTGGTGGGCGATGAGGCGGCGGGTGGAGGTGCAGCGCTGCCCGGCCGTGCCCACTGCGCCAAAGAGGAGGGCGCGGGTCGCCAGGTCCAGATCGGCCGTCTGGTCTACGATGATGGCGTTGTTGCCGCCCAGTTCCAGCAGGCTGCGGCCCAATCGCCCGGCGACGGTTTGGGCGACGATGCGGCCGACGGGGATGGAGCCGGTGAAGGCGATGAGGGGGAAACGGCCGTCTTCGGCCATCATCTTGCCCACGTTCGGCCCACCCACGGCCAGATTAAACAGCCCGCTCAGGCCATGATCGGCCATGACCCGGTTGGCGACGTGCTGCACGGCAACGGCCGTTAGCGGCGTCAGCTCTGAAGGTTTCCAGACCATTGTATCGCCGGCAACGGCGGCGATGGCGGCATTCCAGGACCAGACGGCCGTAGGGAAGTTGAAGGTGGTGATGATGCCGATGGGGCCGAGCGGCTGCCACTGCTCATACATGCGGTGGGTGGGGCGCTCCGAATGCATTGTCAGGCCGTAAAGCTGGCGGCTGAGGCCCACGGCGAAGTCGCAAATGTCGATCATCTCCTGCACTTCGCCGATGCCTTCGGCGCGGATTTTGCCCATCTCCAGGCTGACCAGTTCGCCCAGCGGTTCGCGGACTTCGCGCAAGGCGTTGCCCAGGTCGCGGATGAGCAGGCCGCGTTGGGGGGCGGGAGTGCTGCGCCAGGTGTGGAAGGTGGCAACGGCCGTTTGCACCACCTGTTCATACGCCTCTGGCGTGGTTGTGGTCACCTGGGCGATGGCTTCGTTGGTCGCCGGATTGTAAGAGGTGATGGCCTGGTCGCTGCTCCGCCAGCCGTCTGGCCCGGTGCAGACGCCGGGGTTGATGGCCTGGAGGTTTAACTTTTCTAATAATGATTTCATGGCAGACTCCTGGATGAATCGTTGATAGTTGACAGTTGTTGGTTGGTAGTTGCGGTATTCTACCAGGGCACGGCGGATTGTGTTGAAGTTCATCGTCTTTTTGTTGGGTTTGTCATATCATCGGATTCTTGATTTGGATAGGATTTCCTATATTTTGGTGATTGGAAGATGGCATAATTGAGGATGGAAGTGGTCATTGTTTACCACAGTGTATGATCCCCTGTACGTCTTATTGACGGCAAGCCGAATATTCCCAAGATGTATATCAGCACAATAAGTCAATTCACCAGATTAGATTTTATTTGTGGGTTGGAAAGGAGTAATTGCGATGTCTGTTTCCTTTACTGGAATTAAACGAGCGTTGTTAGGGACGCCATTTCCCACGCGCAATGAGATTCATGAGCGCCTGGATAAAACGCGCGGGCTGGCTATCTTTGCCTCTGACCCTATCAGTAGTAACGCTTACGCGACGGAAGCCATCATGAGTGTGCTGATTCTGCTAGGCAGTGGGGCGTTGAGATTGACGCTGCCCATCGCCATGGGCATTATGACGCTCGTTTTGTTGGTGGTGTTCAGCTACATTCAAACGATTTTGCATTACCCGGACGGCGGCGGCGCCTATACGGTAGCTAAAGATAACCTGGGTATGTATCCATCGCTGTTCGCGGCGGCGGCGCTGTTGTTGGATTATATTCTCACGGTGTCTGTGTCTGTGTCGGCCGGGGTGCGGGCTGTCACGTCGGCTTTCCCGGAGACGTATGATTACCGGGTGCTGATGGCGCTAACGGCCGTGTTCCTCTTAACCTGGGTGAACCTGCGCGGCGTCCGTGAAAGCGGCACCATTTTTGCCCTGCCAACCTATGCCTTTGTCGGCGGGGTGCTGCTGGTGATTGGCTTGGGGCTGGTACGTTTCACCGGGTTGTTTGGTTTAACGCCCCTGGTTCCCCAGGTGCATGACGTGGCTCCCCACCAGCCGGTGACACAATTGTTATTTATCTGGTTGGTGCTGCGCGCTTTTGCCGCTGGTTGTACGGCCCTGACGGGAATCGAGGCCATCAGCAACGGCGTGCAAGCCTTTAAACCACCGGAATCTAAAAACGCCGCCAAAACGATGGTGGCGATGGGCCTTATTGCCATGGCCCTGTTTGTGGGCATCACCTTTTTGGCGACCCACCTGAACATTTTGCCTTCTGAGGAAGAGAGCGTGTTGTCGCAGATGACGCGCGGCGTGGCCGGTGGCGGAGCGATTTATTATTGGGTGCAGTTCTTTACCATGATGATCTTGTTCCTGGCGGCTAACACCGGCTATCAAGACTTTCCGCGCCTCAGTTCTTTCCTGGCCAAAGATGGCTTTTTGCCGCGCTGGATGACGCATCGCGGCGACCGGCTGGTGTACAGCTATGGCATTGTGATGCTGGCCCTGCTGGCTTCGTCCCTGATTTTGGTGTTTCAGGCGGATGAAATTGCCATGCTGCCTCTGTACGCTCTGGGCGTCATGCTCAGCTTTACGCTGTCGCAGTCGGGCATGGTGCGGTTAATGGGCAAAATTGGCAAGCTCAAGCCGGGTGAAACGGCATTTACCGGTGTGACGACGATTCATTTTGAAGGCCGCAGTTGGATATGGAAGCAGATTTTGAATGGAGTAGGGGCGGTGACAACGGGCGTTGTCCTGGTTGTTCTCGTTGTCACCAAATTCACCGAAGGGGCCTGGGTGATCGTGGTCGCCGTGCCGTTCCTGGTCGTTTTCTTCCGCAGCATTCATCACCATTACGACAACGTGGCCCAATCGCTCAGTACGCAGAACTTACAGTTAGCCGACGTTACCCGGCCGGTGGCCAATGTCCTCATCGTGCCTGTCGCCGACATTCATCGGGGAACCTTGTATGCCTTACAATTCGCCAAGGCTTTTTCTAATGATGTGCGCGCCGTGTCTATTGTCACCTCTGATGCGGATAGGGAACGCCTCGACCGGCGCTGGAACCGTTTTCCGGAAATTACCAGCGGCGTCACGCTCGTCCCAATTGAATATGAGTACCGTGATATTCTGACACCGTTGGTAGAATACATTGAAAAGGTGAACCGCGAGGAGTTCCCGGGGCAGGTGGTTACGGTAGCCATCCCTGAATTTATACCGGAATCGTTGGGCAGCCAGTTCTTGCATAACCAGACGGCAAACTTTTTGCGCTTCCGGCTGCGCGGCCACCGCGATGTGGCGGTGGTAGACGTGCCGTACCATATCTCGTAATGGGTTGGGGGGACGGGAATCGTAATCCGTAATCCGTAATCCGTAATCCGTA
>CALFEW010000603.1 GCA_937958365.1 uncultured Chloroflexota bacterium
ATAGGATTGCGGATTTGGGATTGCGGATTGCGGATTGGGGAAGAGGGTCTTCCATCCGAAATCCGCAATCAAAAATCCGAAATTAAATTGGGTGATGGTATGGTTGAGACGTTGAAGAAGAATCGGACGCGGCTGATTGTGCTGGCGGTTTTGGCCTTTTTGTTTGTGTCGGCCTCGCAAGGGATGGAGACAGGCGATTGGGTGATTACCGTGCTGCGCGGGCTGGCGGTAGGGGCGATTACGTTCCTGGTGGCCTCGGGCTTTTCGCTGATTTTGGGGCTGATGGACGTGTTGAATCTGGCGCACGGCGAGATGTTTATGCTGGGGGCGTATATCGGCTGGACGGTATATGTGCGCCCGGACACCTTTGTAGATGGGGTGACGCCATTGGCGCTGATTGTCGCCGGGTTGGTGACGATGCCGCTGCTGTCGGTGGTGTTGGGTCGCCGTCGTTTGTCGGGGGCTGCGGCTAAAATCTGGCCCTGGATTGGCCTGGCGCTGGCGCTGGTGGTGCTGTTTTTCACTGTGTCGCAGTGGCCGCTGGCAAAGTGGGACGCCGGTTCATTTGCGGAAAGCCCGTCTACGTTTGCGCTGGCGATGGACCAGGGGCGGCGGACGATTCCGGCGCCGGCCGTGGCGGAGGGGCTGCCGCCGGTGGTGTTGATGGCCGGGATTTTCTTGGGCGGTGTGTTGTTGGCGGCGGCGATTGTGGGGCTGCGGCAGATGAAGGAAACGGCCGTTCCCCCCACCATTACCTCGAAAGCACCCCTCATCATTGCCGGCGTCTTCTTGCTCGTTGGTTTGGCCGCCTTTTTTGCCAACGACGCCCTGACCAACTGGCTCTTTAACCTGAACACCACCGCCCTTTTTGCCGTCGCCATTGTCGCCGCGACGTTGAGCGGGGCGATTGTGGGTGGGGTGATTGAGAGTACGATGATACGGCCGTTATACGACCGCCCCATCTACCAGATTATGCTCACGCTGGGCATCAGCTTCATCACCATTGAAGCGGTGCGCGCCGTGTGGGGACGGCCGGAATTTACCATGCCCAAACCGCTGGTGTTCGCCGGGTCGGGCGAAGGCTGCGGCACGGAAATCACCAGCGCCGCCGAGCGGTTGGCGAATAATTGTTCCACGCTATTTTTGTTTGACGGCCGTATCCGCACCTACAACGAAATCTTCATCATCCTCATGGGCCTCTTCGTCCTGGTGGGCGTGTGGCTGCTGCTGCAACGCACCCGCCTGGGCATGATCATCCGCGCCGGCGTGCAAGACAGCCAGATGGTGGAAGCGCTGGGCATCAACGTGCGCCAGGTCTTTACGATGGTCTTTGCCCTGGGCGTCGGGTTGGCGGCGTTGGGCGGCGTGCTGGCCGCGCCTTCGATGGGCCTGTCCAACGCCATGGGCGGGCAGTTTTTGCTGCTGGCGCTCATCGCCCTGGCAATTGGCGGCCTGACGAGTTATCCGGGCGCGGCGGCCGGCGCGGTGCTGGTGGGCCTGTTGCAGCAGTTCATCATCAAATACGGCCAGATCGGCATCAATCTGCCCTTCCTGGCCGAGCCGTTTAAGCCGTCGCCGCCGCTGGTCCCTGCCTCGACGGTGCTGCTGATGGTGATTATTTTGCTGCTGCTGCCGCATGGGCTGTTCGGACGGGAAGATTAGGAGATGTAAACCGTAGTCCGTAAGCCGTAATCCGTAAACCGTTTAGACGGAACACGGACTACGGAACACGGACTACGGAACACGGAACACATACTATGCAATCAACCATTTCACCTACAAACGCCGGGCAAACCGGCCTGGCCCACTGGTTTAAAAACAACCGGGGGGTGCTGGCGGTTTTTGTTTTGATGCTGCTGTTTCCGTTTGTTGTAGCGGCGCTAGACGGCCGTTCACCCGCCAGCGTCATCAACAACGAAACCGGCAACGCCAAATTCATGCAAGGGCTGATGATCGAAGTCTTCATTCTGGCGATCTACGCCATCAGCTACGACCTCATCCTGGGCATTACCGGGCTGCTTTCGTTTGGGCACGCCATGTTCTTTGCCGTTGGCGCTTATCTCACCGGCATTGCCTTCAAGAATTTCCAGTGGGGCATTGGCGTCACAATGGTGGCCGTTTTTGTCGCCGGGATTGTGCAGGCGCTGCTCTTTGGGCTGGTGCTGCCCCGTGTGAAAGGCATCACCTTCGCCCTGGTGACGTTGGGCTTTGCGTCGGTGTTTGAGATTGTGGTCAAATCCAACGAAATGGCGGCCTATACCGGGGCCGACGTGGGCTTGCAAGGCATCATCGTGCCCGATTGGCTGAACACGTCCAACGAACGTTTTACCCTGTACGTCGTTGTGCTGGTCTTCACTCTGGGCGTTTACCTGATCTACCGCCGCTTTGTGGATTCGCCCACTGGCCGGGTCTGTATCGCCACGCGGGAAAATGAAGGCCGGGCGCTGATGTTGGGGTACAACACCTTTTATTTTAAGCTGATGGCGTTGACGGTTTCTTCGATAACGGCCGCTTTTGCCGGTTTCTTCCATGCCATCCACCAGCCCATCGTCAGCCCATCGGTGGCTAGTTTGGGCTGGACGGTGGCGGCGCTGCTGATCATCCTCATCGGTGGCATCGGCACACTGAGCGGGGCGCTGGTGGGCGCGATGGTCTTCCGGTTGTTGCAGTTTTACCTGGACCGCTGGTTTGGCGAGAATGCCAGCTTTTTGCTGGGCCTGATCTACGTGCTGATTGTGATGTTTTTGCCTTTTGGCATTGTGGGAACCTGGCAGTCACGCAAGTTGCAGATTGAAGCCGGGCGGGATAGGCTGCTGCGGCTGTTGGGCCTGAAGCGGGAAAAAGAGTAAAGACGGAAGACGAAAGATTGAAGATGGCCTTGCCCTCGATCTTCGATCTTCAATTTTTTATCTCAGGTAGGCTCGCTCCCATGGGGCGGGCCTTTTTGTTTTGGCTTAACAAAGGGTGAGATGTGGAATTGGGGGATGGGGGGATTGGGCGGTTGCTGTTAAAATCTTTGGCTTATGTGGCGCTGGGTAACTGTGGTCTTGATACTTGTCATTTTGGGACGGCCGATCATTTTGATCAACGATTCGGCTTGCCAGGACACGGGACGTGAGACGTCGCCGAAAGAATCTACGGCCGTTGATCCCCTTGCCACCACTCCCTGCCACGATTCCGCCCGATTGACCGAGGCCGATACCACCAGTAGTTCCCATTCTTGCCCTTGCCCGGCCATGTCGCTGCCGGCTGTTGAAGGTTGGACGGCCGTTTCCTCGCTGGTGTCGTCCTGGTTTTCGTTGGTATATGTGCCACAAACGGCCGTAAACACCCCACCCAATCCTCCGCCCCGTCTCATCTAACCAACCGACGAACTTACCAAATCAACCAACTTAATTTATACGGAGGAATACCATGACTCAGAAGCAAGGTCAGTCTGTGCGCGAACGGCGCACGCAACATGCCTTAAAACAAAAACAGCGGCGCAATTGGACCATCGGTTTAATTGTTGCCAGCGTTGTCATCGTCGTCGGTCTCATGTTTTGGACCCGGCAGATTACCACGGCGATTGCCGTGAGCGGTATTGTCACCCCAGAAGCTGCGGGTGAACCGGTGGCCGCCGACGGCCGTGCCTGGGGACCCACCGACGCTGTTGTCTTGATTGAAGAATATTCGGACTTTCAATGCCCCTACTGTGGTCAATTTGCCGCGGGCGCAGGCGAACAAATTCGGGCAGCCTATGGCGAAACCGGTCAGGTGCGTTTTGAATACAACCACTTTGCCTTCCTGGGACCAGAATCTTTTCGCGCCGCTGAGGCGGCCGAATGCGCCAACGAGCAAGGCGCGTTCTGGCAATACCATGATACGCTTTTCTTAAACCAAAATGGGGAGAATCAGGGCACGTTTAACGACCGGACCCTGAAAACATTTGCGGTGAATCTGGGGTTGGATACGGCCACTTTCAACAGTTGCCTGGATTCTGGCAAATACAGCGACCTGGTTCAGGCCGATCTGGAAGCTGCCAAAGCGCGTAACGTCAATTCTACGCCTACTTTCTTTGTCAATGGCGAGGAAGTGCGCGGGGCGCTGCCCTTTGAGCAGTTCCAGACGATTATTGATGCGGCGCTGGCCGAAAGTTAGTGCCTTTAAAACAAAACGGGCCGGCAAACGCCGGCCTGTTTTGTTTTGTAAGCCGTTGGGGGAAACGGCCGTTATTTTTTATTCGTCGAAAGTTTCAAGGGAATGTACAGTGGGCAGGTTCCCACGATGCTGGTCGCCAGGAAAACCAGCGCCAACACACCTAAAATAATGGCTACCGTCCCGGAAATCATCCCGGTGAAATATAACACAGCCACGGCCACGGCAAACACAGCCCGCACAATACGATCCACACTTCCCATATTCTTCGGCATCATAAACCTCCAATTGTGAACGAATTAAACCATTGAATTAAAACAACCAGGCCAGACACGATGCCAACGCACAGCAGACAAACCAATAATAACTTCCACAGAGTTTTCTTCGCGTCATTCATCATGTCATAACACCTGCATTCATCTCTTTAGACGCAGGATCATTTGATAGGTTACAAAATTGGCGAAAGCAATTTTGTAACCAGATTTTTACCCGACTTCACACGTTTCCGACGATTGAACAACCGCAATATCACAGCAATTCTCAATTTAGATCAGGCATTCGTGCGAACAAGGTAATTTCTTCGCAA
>CALFEW010000604.1 GCA_937958365.1 uncultured Chloroflexota bacterium
CCATAAGGTTAACCATGGGCACTGCCCAGATTGGACCAATCTAAAAAACGGTAAACTGTTCTTAGACGATTGTTCAGGAACGCGGATTATACAGCCTACAGGAGATTAGAGATTAGAGATTGGAGATTGAACCAATCTTCAATCTCTGATCTCAGTTCTGTCAGGCATTTAATTTTCGTTCCTTAGCCGCGTGAGCCGGTGATGTAATTTTCCAGATGGTTAATGAGCATCTGCTGTTCGGCAATGATAGCTTTAACGACGTCGCCAATGGAAATGATTCCTAGCAACTGCTCATCGTCGTCTAAGACGGGCAGGTGACGGACGTGCTTATCGGTCATGAGGGACATACAGCGGTTCATGTCTTCGTCGGGCCGGATGGTGAAGACCGGAGCCGTCATGATGTCACGGATGGGCGTATAGTGGGACGAACGGCCGTGTAAAATAACTTTGCGCGCATAATCTCGTTCCGAGAAGATGCCACAGACACGGCCGTGTTCCACCACCGGCAGCGCCCCGATGTTTTTTTCAGCCATCAATTCCAGGGCCGCAAACACAGTCTCCTCCGGCGCAACAGTCCATACCTGGTATCCTTTGCTTTGTAAAAGTTGGTTGATCGTGGTCATTTCACAAGTCTCCTTCGTGTGAACAGGTGATAGGGTTAACCCCGTCGCCGCTACCGTCGCGCTCCACCCACCGGTTACACTCGTCGTTTGACTTGCAGTGTAAAGCCGTTTACGGCCGTTACTTCCACTTCCTCCCCTTCATAAATCAGATCATTTGCCTCAGCGCGCCATAATTCGCCCTGAACAAACACCATGCCCATATACTCCTCCAGCCCCGGCTGTGCGGCGATAGCCTTCCGCACCGGCCCTGTTTGCCCGATCAGCCCTTGCTGGCCGGTAAGCGGCTTCCGCCGTTGGCCCCGCACCACCATGGTCACCAGAAAGATGAAGAAGACGGCCGTTGGCAGAGTGATGAGCAGGGCACTGGTGACGGACATTCGGGCAAACTCCGGCGTGCCGGGTGAGTTAAAGAGTACCATAAAACCGGCAAACATGGTGAGGATGCCGGTGACGGCCAGCGCCCCATGCACCGGGGCTTTGACCTCTAACAAGAATAACACAAAAGCGACGAGAATCAGCCCCAGGCCAAACCAGTTGGCCGGTAACTGCCCCAATCCATACAGTGCCAGCGCCAAAAACAACACGCCCACAAAGCCCGCTACCCAGCCACCGGGGTTGGAAATCTCGATTAAAATGGCCTGCACGCCAATCGCCAGCAAGATGCCTACCAGCACCGGATTGGAGAGGGCGTGCAGCGCCGCCTCCACAAAGTTCAGGCGATACGGCCGTATCCCAGCCTCCGCCGTGCGCAACACAACGGGCTGATCGGCGACGATGACGGTACGGCCGTCCAACTGGCGCAGTAAATCCGGTACGTCTTCGGCAATGGCGTCTATCAGGCCCACTGCCAGCGCTTCTTCGGCGTGGACGGCGCGGGCTTCGTCAATCATCGCCTCGGCCAGGACAACGGCTTCTGGGCCACGACGAGCGGCCAGGCTGCGAATTTGCGCTTTCATGTCCTCCGTGATTTTGCGGAACAGGGTTTCGTCCAGTTCCGCGCCATCTTGTCCCACGGGCGAGGCGGCGCCGATGACCGTTTCCGGGGCCATGCCGGCGGCGTGCGCGGCGATGGTGATGATGCTGCCCGCCGAGGCTGCCTGCGCCCCACGCGGCGCGATAAACACAATGACCGGCACGCGGGCGGCGCGGATCGTCTGCACAATATCCTGGGTGATGTCAATCGCGCCGCCGGGCGTATCCAGTTGGATGATGACGGCCGTAACATTTTCAGCTTCGGCGGCGCGGATACCGCGGGCGAAATATTCAGCCATCGCCGGGGTGACGGGGCCTTCGATTTCCAGCAGCAGAACCTCATCGTTTTGGGCGAAAACCTGGCTCAGGCTGGTGAGCAGCAGAGCCAGAAACAGGCAAGTAAAAGTCAGTTTACGCATGGATTAAGCCTCTGGCAGCAAAGGCAGAGCAACGGTGAAGGTGCTGCCTTGCTGCGGCGTGCTTTCGGCCCAGATACGGCCGTTGTGCAGCTCTACCAAATCTTTGGCAATAGACAACCCCAGACCCAGCCCTTCATAGCGGCGGCGCATGGAGGTTTCTACCTGGCAAAAGCGCTTGAAAATCCACTCCAGCTTGTCGGCGGGGATGCCAATGCCGGTATCACAAATGCTGAACCAGGCTTCGTGGCCGTGCTGCGCCAATCGCAAACTGATCTGGCCGCCTTCGGGTGTAAATTTGATGGCGTTGTGCAGCAAATTGGTAAACACGGTGAGCATCACGTCGCGGTCAATACGCACCGGTAAAGGCGTTGGGGACGGGTAGCAGGTGATGGTTTGGTGGCGGGACACGGCCGTTTCGTCGGGAACGGCCGTTATTTCCACCAGCAATTCGCCCAAGTCCACCGTCTGCAAATCCAGCATGGCTTCCCCGGCGTCTACGTAGCGCAAATTCAGCATATCCTGGATGAGATTACGCAGGTGAACGGCCGCATCCATCACGCTGTCCAACTGCCCGGCCATCTCCGCATCCGCTTCTTCGCGCAAAAACGAAACGTAGCCCATAATGACGGACAGCGGCGTGCGTAATTCGTGCGAGGCGACGGCGATAAAGTCGGTTTTTACCTGATCCAGTTCGTTGAGTTCCCGGTAAGCCTTTTGCAAATCTTCGGTTAGTTGGGCGCGGGCGATGGCCACCCCGGCAATGTCGGCCAGAATGGTGAGCGTTTCGGCGTCCTGGCGGGTGAAACGGCCGTGCTGCTTATTCAGCGCCTCCAACACGCCGACAGCCTGACGGTCGGCGTCGTGCATGGGCACGCCCAGGATACACCGGGTCTGGAAGTTGATGGCCTGGGAGACGTCAGGGTTCCAACGCGCGTCTTTGGTCACGTCCGCGATGAGCATGGGGCGATTTTGCTGCAAGATAGCCCCGGCAATGCTGTCGTCCAGCGGGATGGGGATGTTGGTCAATGTCATACTCGGGGAATTGGACGCGGCCCTAAAATATAGCTGGCGCGTGTGGGGGTCCAGCAGCAAAATGGAGGCAGCTTCAGAACTGGTCAGGTCGGCTGCCTGTTTGATGATGTAATGAAGCAGTTCATCCACGTTGGTGGCGGAATTAAGTACCCGGCTAATTTCCACCAGACGGGCCAGTCGTGGGGCGTCCAGCGTGGTCGGCGATGGCGTTTGCGCGTGCATGGTTTCGTCTCCTGGTCAGGCAACGTCTGCATCTGACCTGAATTGACCGTGAGTAAGCATTGACTTATGCTTATGATAAAGTATGCTGGCAGCACAGACAAGCGGGTAAATAATTGTGAATTATGAATTGTGAATTGTGAAGTGCGAATCTCCAATAGTTTGTCATCCTTCTTATGAGTTTGAGTCTTTATATCCATATTCCCTTTTGCAGCCATCGCTGCGCGTATTGCGATTTTAATACGTACACCAGTTTGGGCGAGTTGAAGGCGGCTTATGCGGACGCCGTGTGCCGGGAATTGGCGCAGGTGGCGGGCGGGGAGAAACGGCCGTATCACACCATCTTCTTCGGCGGCGGCACACCCTCCCTCATGCCCCCGGAAACCATCCGCCAGATTTTGCAGGCGGTCAACGCCCATTTCGTCCCGGTGGGCACGCCCGAAATCACGATGGAGGCCAATCCCGGCACGGTGGATGGCGCCTATCTGGCCGAAATAGCCGCTGCGGGCGTCAATCGGCTGAGTTATGGCGTGCAGAGCGCGGTGGCGAGTGAACTGGCGCTGCTGGAGCGGACGCATGATTTTGCCACGGCCGTTACGGCCGTCGAATTGGCCCGCGCTGCCGGACTGAACAACTTCAATCTCGATTTGATTTACGGCGTGCCGGGGCAAACGCTGGCTTCCTGGCGCGAGAGCCTGGAAGCCGTGCTGGCCCTGCAACCGCCGCATCTTAGCCTCTATTGCCTGACCATTGAGCCGGGCACGCCGATGCAGCGCTGGTTGATGAACGGCCGTATCCAACCACCAGACCCCGATTTGGCCGCCGACCAGTACGATCTTGCCGGCGATCTGCTGGCGCAGCACGGCTACACCCATTACGAGATTTCCAACTGGGCCAGGCCGGGCGGCGAATGCGCCCACAACCTCACTTATTGGCGCGATGGCGAGTATTTGGGCCTGGGGGCCGGAGCGCACGGCCACGCTGGCGGTGTGCGCTATCAGGTGGTGAAGCAGCCGAGAGTTTACATAAGACGGCTGGAATCGGCCCAGGCAGTGCGCTATCCGCTGTCAACGGCCGTGGCCGACCACCACGCCATCACCTCAGAAGAAGCCATGACCGACGCCATTATCACCCAGCTTCGCCTGCTGCAAGAAGGGCTGGACCTGGCTGCTTTCGCGGCCCGTTTTGGCCGACCGCTGGACGAAGTTTACAACGGCACGGTGGCACAATTGGCGGAATGGGAGATGGTGAAGGTGGTAGACGGCCGTTTGTACCTGACGCCCAAAGCCTATTTTTTGAGCAACCAGGTCTTCTATCGGTTTATGTGAGGGACTCACGATGAATGACGTAACTGTAGCCATCATGGCCGGGGGCAAGAGCAGCCGCATGGGCACGGACAAGGCGTTTGTGCCTTTCCAGGGACGGCCGATGATAGAGATAGTCATCGAGCGGGTTGCCGGTTTGGGCGCAGAGACGATCCTCATCACCAACAAGCCGGCGGAATACGCCCACCTGGGTCTGCCGATGTTTAGTGACGTGCTGCCGGATCATGGGCCGTTGGGGGGGATTTATACGGCCGTTCTCCGCGCCCAACGCCCCTACGTCCTCGTCGTGGCCTGCGATATGCCCTGGCTCAACCCGGCTCTCCTGACCTATCAACTCAACCTGCGCCACACCGCCGACATCATTGTGCCGCAATGGGACAAATTCCCGGAGCCGCTGCACGCGGTATACAGCAAAGCGTGCCTGCCGGCTATTGAAGCCAATTTGCAGGCACAGCAGCTTAAAATCACCGCTTTTTTTGGACGGGTCAGTGTGCGGTTTGTGAAGAGAGAGGAGATAGAGAAGGTGGATGTGAACGGCCGTTCCTTCGCCAACGTCAACACCCCCGACGAATTGCAGAACGCCCAACAAAAAGATTAAAGATTGAAAATGGGCAAAGGACCATCTTCAATCTTTAATCTTCAATCTTCGGTCTTCCTACTTCTTCGCCAGCGCAATCTCCGCCGCGTGCAGCGTATTTTTCATCAGCATGGCAATGGTCATCGGCCCCACGCCGCCAGGAACCGGCGTAATCGCTCCCGCCACCTCTTTGGCCGACTCAAAATCCACGTCGCCCACCAGCCTGTAACCGCGCTTGTCCGTGGGATCATCCACGCGGTTGATGCCCACGTCAATGATCGCTGCACCCGGCTTGACCATATCGCCGGTGATCATGTTGGCCCAACCAATAGCCGCCACCACAATGTCAGCGCGGCGGATATGTTCGGCCAGGTCTTTGGTCCGGCTGTGGCAAATCGTCACCGTTGCATTCGCTTTTTGCAGCAGCATCGCCATCGGCAGCCCAACGATATTAGACCGGCCGACGATAACGGCATCTGCGCCGCTGGTTTTAATGCCGGAGCGTTCCAGCAAAACCATGCACCCATAAGGCGTGCAAGGAATAAACAGCGGATCGCGCCCTTTCATCGCCAGCCGCCCAATGTTGACCGGATGAAAGCCGTCCACGTCTTTTTCCAGGTCAATGGCATTGAGGACCGCTTCTTCATCAATGTGTTTGGGCAGCGGAAGCTGCACCAAAATACCGTTGATCGCGGGATCCGCATTGAGTGAGGCTACCAGATTGATGACCTCAGTCTGGGAAGCATCGGCCGGTAAGACATGACCGATGGAGCGAATGCCCAATTTCTCGCAGGTGCGTTGTTTCATGCGCACGTAGGTGCTAGACGCCGGGTCTTCACCCACCAGTACGGTTGCCAGACCTGGCGTATAGCCGTGTTCGGCCTGCATTTTGGCCACGGCGATCTTCACTTCCTCTTTTACTTGATCGGCGATGGCGGTTCCATCAATAAGTTGCGCTGTCATGGTTTATAGGTCCTTTTGTGTGGGGAATTCATGTACAAAACAGAAGACCCCCGGCGTGCAGCACGGAGGTCTTCATAATCTGTTATTTATTTGGGCATAAGTTGCGCGTTATTTCGGCAAAATCTTGGTATCCATAAATTTGTCCAGCCAGATGGCCAGGAAACAAGCCAGGGCTAAAGACGTGAAAAAGAAATAGCCAAAACCGTAGGTGTCGTAATCAGTGCCGACTGCCAAAAGAATTCCATACGTAGCTGCAACGCCAAAAACGATAGAGATTACCACCAAGATTAATCGCTTGACCAGCATAACTTTAAGCCTCCAAAAATGTACAGTTCCAAATCTTTGTGTTTTTTATCACAATAATTATAGAAGGCAACCAATTTGTCTGCCAATTTATGTGTCAGCTCCCCAAATTGATCCTTCAACCAACGGGTTTTACGTCCAAGACTTCCCGTACGTGCCGAGTGAGGTCTTCGGGTGAGATGGGTTTGGTCAAATACTTGGTTGCCCCCACACGTAGCCCTTTGTTGATACTATCCAGGTCTGTTTTTGCGCTCAACATAATGATGGGCATTGCAGATGTTTTTTGCTCTAGCCGCAATTTTTCGCATACAGTGAACCCATCCATCCCTGGCATCATCACATCCAATAAAACAATATCCGGTTTGCTTTGGTGAACTTTAGTGAGGGCATCAAAGCCATCTTCTGCTTCGGTGACATTGAAGCC
>CALFEW010000605.1 GCA_937958365.1 uncultured Chloroflexota bacterium
TGTGCGGCACGCCGTACACGGTAGACACCGGGACCGGCGCCGGCGAAGTGGTGCAAGATTGCGAATATGAGGTGTACGACGATTACTGCCGCTACACGGCCGAAGAATGGACGGTGATAGACCAGATTCGCCTGGAAGGCAACGATCTAAATCCCCGCTGGCCGGAATTTCAGCCGGCAGCCGGTGAACGCGCCGGCGCGCAAGACGCCAGCTACGTCATCATCTTCCGCACCGATGGCGACACCTACGAGTACGAAACCAGCGAAAACGAGTTCGGTCAGGCGGAGATCGGCAGCGAGTGGATATTGAAGATCAACGCCTTTAACCAGATAACCGAAATCGAACGCGAATAGAAAGATTAAAAGTTCCCTGGCGTTGTTGATACGCCAGGGAGTTTGACTATAATTTGTGACTATGATGTTAAACGGCCGTTGCCCATTCTCTTGCTTCTGTTGTATCTGTTGTGGCAATCCATCCCCACACTTTGTGGCGCAGCGTTCCCTTCCCTCTTAACGTCTAACGTTCCCCAACATGATTTATGAACCTGCGAGCCACATTTGTGGCTCGTTTTTTTTGTCCATCACAATACAAGGAGATTTTTAGCGTGAAAATTGCAGACAACGTGACCCAATTGATCGGCAACACCCCGCTCGTTCGCCTGAACCGCGTCGCCCAGGGGTTGGAAGCGCAAGTCGTCGCCAAGTTGGAATATTTCAACCCGGCGCATAGCGTCAAAGACCGCATCGGCGTCGCCATGATCGAGGCCGCCGAGCGTGACGGACTCATCGGCCCCGATACGGTCATCATCGAGCCGACCAGCGGCAATACCGGCATCGCCCTGGCGATGGTCTGCGCGCAGCGCGGCTACCGCCTGATTTTGACCATGCCCGATTCCATGAGCCAGGAGCGCCGCAAGCTGCTGCGCGCCTACGGGGCCGAACTGGTGTTGACGCCGGCCGCCGGCGGCATGGCCGGGGCCATCGCCAAAGCGGAAGAGCTGGCCGCTGCCCAGGCCAACGCCTGGATCCCGCAGCAGTTCGAGAATCCGAGCAACCCGGCCATCCACCGCGCCACCACCGCTGAAGAAATCTGGCGCGACACAGACGGGCAGGTGGACATTCTGGTATCGGGCATTGGCACGGGCGGCACGATTACCGGCGTTGGCGAAGTGCTGAAGCAGCGCAAACCGGGCGTGCAAATCGTGGCTGTTGAACCGGCAGCGTCGCCGGTTTTGTCGGGCGGGCAAAAGGGACCCCATCCTATTCAGGGTATTGGGGCTGGTTTTGTGCCGGGGGTGTTGGATACGGCCGTTTACGACGAAATCGTCACCGTCGCTGGCGACGACGCCATCGCCACCGCCCGGCGCATGGCTACCGATGAAGGGCTGCTGGTCGGCATTTCTTCCGGCGCAGCGACATGGGCCGCTCTGCAAATCGCCGCCCGGCCGGAGAACGCAGGCAAACTGATTGTGGTCATCATCCCTTCTTTTGGCGAGCGGTATCTTTCGACTGTTTTGTATGCCCACCTGGAGAACGAAAACCATGCTGGCCGCGGTGCGTGAAGATATTAACATCGTATTGACGGGTGATCCGGCAGCTACCAACCGGCTGCACGTTCTGCTGTTCTGGCCGGGCTTGCACGCCATTTGGGCGCATCGTCTGGCGCATCGGTTGTGGCGCAAAAACTGGAAACTGGCGGCCCACGTGATTGCCTACTTCAGTCGCACCATCACCGGCATCGAAATTCACCCTGGGGCGCGTATCGGCCGTCGCTTTTTTATTGATCATGGTATGGGCGTGGTGATTGGCGAAACGGCCGAAATTGGGACGGACGTGATGCTTTATCATGGCGTTACGTTGGGCGGCGTCAGCGCCGAGCGGGGCAAGCGTCACCCAACGATAGAAGACGACGTGGTCATTGGCGCCGGGGCGAAGGTTTTAGGTGCGATTCGCATTGGCAAAGGCAGCCGCATTGGGGCCAACGCCGTGGTAGTGAAGGACGTGGAACCAGAGCGCGTGGTGGTGGGCATTCCGGGGCGGGCGATTGTGCGCCACGATCCCAATCATCCACACCCGGACCTGCGCCATGACGATTTGCCGGACGTGGTCGAGAATCATTTGCGAAACATTCGCCAGCGCGTGGAGCGGTTGGAGAGTATCGCCCAAATTGATCCGCGCTCAGTTCCTGAACCGGATTATTATCTGTAATTAAAGAAGCGTATGGGGATCACTATCTTTGCAGTTTTGTTATTGAGCAAGTTCTTCGACGAGACTATCTTGCTTTAGGTCATGCTGAGAGCTTGTGCT
>CALFEW010000606.1 GCA_937958365.1 uncultured Chloroflexota bacterium
GTTTACCCGGCGTCGTTTTCTGCCGGGGTGTTTACGCCCCGGCAGACGAATAGGAGGAGCAAATGAATTTTCAACCGTTTAACCAACCGGCCCCGGAATTGGGCAACCAGTACGACGACGACCGGGTGCTGCGCTCCTATTTGCGGCGAGCGCTGCCCGAGGACGTGCGCCGCGACATCGAACCAGCCTTGCGCGAATTAGGTGACTTATCCGGCGGCGAACTGTACCAGACACAGCTTGCCGATTTACCCAACGAACCAATCCTCACCCAATGGGACCCCTGGGGCAACCGCATTGACCAGATTGAAGTGACGCCCCTCTGGAAGCGGGCGGAAAAGCTGGCGGCCGAATTTGGCGTGGTGGCCGCGGCGTATGAGGGACGATACGGCCGTTTCGACCGCATCAACCAGTTCACCCGCGCTTACCTCTTCCACCCCTCCACCGACGTCTACACCTGCCCGCTGGCGATGACCGACGGAGCCACCCGCACGCTGCTCAAATCGGGCAACCGGGCGCTGATTGACCGGGCGATCCCCCATCTCACCAGCCGCGATCCGGCCACCTTCTGGACCAGCGGCCAGTGGATGACGGAATCCACCGGCGGCTCGGACGTGGGGCTGAGCGAGACGGTGGCGCGGCAGGAGGATGGCGTGTGGCGGCTGTACGGCCGTAAATGGTTCACCAGCGCCACCACTTCCCCCATGACCCTTACCCTGGCCCGCCCGGAAGGCAACCCCGGCGGCGGACGCGGGTTGGCCCTCTTTTACCTGGAACTGCGCGACGAAGCGGGAAAGCTGCAAGCCATCGAAGTCGCCCGCCTGAAGGACAAACTGGGTACGCGCAAAGTGCCTACCGCCGAACTCTACATGCATGGAACCCCGGCCACGCCGGTGATGGAGCTGGCGAACGGCGTGCGCAACATCGTGCCGATGCTGCACCTGACGCGCACCTGGAACAGTGTGACGGCCGTTTCCTTCATGCGGCGCGGGCTGGCCTTGGCTCGTAATTATGCGCCCAAACGGCTGGCCTTTGGCGCCAATCTGGCGCAAAAACCGCTGCACATAGACACGTTGGCAGCCATCCAGGCAGAATTTGAAGCCGCCTTCATGCTCAGCTTCTTTGTCGTGGAATTGATTGGCAAGGAGGAGAGCGGTGATCTGACGGAGGAAGAAGGGCATTTGCTGCGCCTGCTCACCTCCATCAACAAGCTCGTCACCGGCAAGCAGGCGGCGGCGGCCGCCAGTGAAGTTCTGGAGGCGTTTGGCGGCGCGGGCTACGTAGAAGATACCGGCCTGCCGCTGCTGCTGCGCGACAGCCAGGTCTTGCCGATTTGGGAAGGCACGACCAATGTGCTGGCGCTGGACGCGCTGCGGGCGCTGGCCGGTGAAGAAGGCGAAGGCTTGCGCGCTCTGAAGAGCAAAGTGCGCGCCTGCGCCGCTGGCGTTCAGGAGCCAGCGCTGGCGCAAACGGGGCAGACGGCCATCACGGCCGTAGACCACGCCGAACAATGGCTGCTGCACGCGATGAGCGCCGGACAACCGGCCGTGGAAGCGGGCGCACGCCGTTTTGCGCTAACCCTGGGTAGGGCGTTAGAATTAGCCTTGCTGACAAATCACGCGCAGTGGTCATTGGCGGTGGAGAAAGACGGCCGTGCCCTGGCCGCCGCCCGCCGTTTTGCCCAGACCGGCATTGATCTGGTCGGCGACGCGGACCGGGACGAAGCGCTGGCCCTGGCGAATGACCTGCCCCTGCCACTGCTTTAACAGTCTGGCTAAGAATGGGACGCGGATAAACGCAGAGACAGCGGATTTTCGCGGATAAACCACAAAAAATCTGCGTTTATCCGCCGCATCCGTGAAAATCCGCGTTCCATTCCCCAAAAGTTGGCCGGGAAACGGCCGTTTACTGGAAGTTGTGGCCCACAATCACGATTGTAAGCCACCCACACCCCTCAGGAGGGAACCGTGAAGTATCGCAGGTTCACACTTTTTGTTCTCATGGCCGTGGTGTCGTTAACCGCTTGCCGGCAAAATCAGGACAACGCCAGCCAGCATAGCAATTATGCCGCCGGGTCCCTGGGCTTTCCGGTGATGCTGAATGACGTCGGCATCCAGGTGGATCAGGCTGGTTTGTTATCGGTGCAAGATGAAAGCAACACCGATTACGCGCACGTTGTCCTGGCGCTGACCATCACCAACCAGAGCGAATATGACGTGGTGCCGCCAACCATGATGCTGGTGGATGCCCATGGCAACATCTATCCGGCCTGGCAGTCACCCTTGCCTTACGAAGATCAAATCACCCGCCTGCCGCTGTCTGTGCCTACCGGCGAATCGGGCATTGGCAATCTGGTGTTTATTGTGCCCAAAACGGCCGTGCAAGATGATCTGCGCCTGCGCTGGGAATCGGCCGTCCACGGCTCGCGCATAGACGTCTACCTGGGACCCGTCGGTTAACAGGCGGCGCATGATGACTGAGCTAACTTTGCAGGAATGTCAGCGGGTGGTGGACGAATGGGTAACGACCATTGGCGTACGCTACTATTCGGAATTGACGAATACGGCCGTTCTCATGGAAGAAGTCGGCGAAGTGGCCCGGCTCATGGCCCGGCTGTATGGCGACCAATCCTTCAAGAAATCCGACGAAGCCTATGATCTGGCCGACGAGATGGCCGACGTCTTGTTTGTCCTCATCTGCCTGGCGAACCAGACCGGCATAGACCTGACGGCCGCTTTCACCCAAAATATGGCTAAAAAAACCGGCCGCGACCGCGACCGCCACGCCAACAACCCAAAACTAAGAACGATTAACGATTGACAATTGCCAATTAGCAATTGTCAATTAACCATTCTCTTCAAGGAGTCCCCATGTCCATTGACCTGGAAAAAGTCCTGAACCACACATTTCAATCTGCGCCAAGCGTTTATGGTGAAGATGACGCCATCTTGTACGCGCTGTCTGTCGGCATGGGCGCCAACCCGGTAGACCCGGCCGAACTGCCATTTGTCTACGAACTGCACGGATCCGGCTTTCAAGCGTTTCCCACGCTGGCCGTCACGTTTCCGTTTACGTTGTTCTGGCAAATTGTGGACGTGCCCGGCCTGAGTTTTAACCCGATGATGCTGCTGCATGGCGAACAGAGCGTGGAATTGAAACGGCCGTTACCCCCCAGCGCCACCTTCACCAACCACGCCCACATCACCAACATCTACGATAAAGGCTCCGGCGCGTTGGTCATCCTGGAAGTGCAAACCTTAGACGAAACCGGCGCCGAAGTGGCTCTGAATCGCAGCTCGTTGTTCATTCGCGGGCTGGGCGGCTTTGGCGGCGACCGCGGCCCTTCGGCCAGCAAGGCCAATCAGCCGCCCGACCGCGCCCCGGACGCGATTGTCCGCGAACAAACGCAGCCCAATCAGGCCCTGCTGTATCGCCTCTCGTCCAAAGACCGCAACCCGCTGCACGCCGATCCGCAAATGGCGGCGTTGGGTGGCTTCGACCGGCCCATTTTGCATGGCCTGTGTACGTATGGCTTCGCCGCCCGTGCTGTGATGAAAACCTTCACCGGCTACCAGGTCAGCCGCTTCAAGGCGATGCAGGCGCGTTTCAGCAAACACGTCTTTCCCGGCGAAACGCTTATCACCGAAATGTGGCAAGAATCGGCCAATCGGGTTATCTTCCAATGCAAAGTTGCCGAACGAAACGAGATCGTCCTGGCTAACGCGGCCATAGACCTGCATTAACATCGGGCAAACGGCCGTTCATCAACGCCTACCTTTACATTGATTGAACATTGAAGCATACAACGGAGACACGTATGAATGAGCAGCAACAAACAGATAAGCTATTCTGGCTCGATAAGCATTCAGGGCCGCCAGTCCAACTATCAAGGTATAGTCAACCATGAGCGCACCAGTTCCCAAAACGATTGTTCTGGTAGAGGACAATGTCGCCCTGCGTGAAGCCTTTCAAGAAGTATTGGAAGCCGCCGATTATCAGGTACTCAGTGCAAGCAACGGCCGTGAAGCCTTATCTATGGTCCAGGATTATCCCCTGGTAGTAGACCTCCTATTCACCGACCTGAACATGCCCGAAATTGGCGGCTACGAATTAGCCATCGCCCTCCGCCGCCTGCGGCCCAACCTCAAAGTAGCGATCATGAGCGGCTATACCCAGGAAGAGGCAGACCGGCCGCTGGAAATTGACGCCTGGCTGCAAAAACCCATCGGCCTGAAAGATTTATTGCAGACCGCCAACGCTTTGTGCTACGAACCGTAACCCGACGTCCGTACACCGTATTCCGATGACGTTTACCAGAAGCAGGGCCATACGGAATACGGAATACGGATGCTACGAATAACGTATCAGGCAAACACGAGAGCGCCTACTGCAACGGCAGCGGCGCTCCTAAAACCGGCGGTGGTTCATGCCGGATAATATCCCACAAGGCCATTAATGTAGCGGCCGTTTCCCGAAATTCATACCAACCCGCGCCACGATAACTCCGCAAATCGGCAGACACCCCGACGCTGGTCACCCCCAACTGCCGGCAGGTAAACAACGCCCGCGGCAGATGAAACGCCTGTGTCACCAACACGGCTCCCTCCACCTGAAAAATGTCCCGCGCCCGGTAGCACGTATCATAGGTACGCCGGCCGCCATAATCGGGCTGCACGTCTTCGGGCGGCACACCCTGGGCGATGGCATAAGCCACCATTGCGCTCGGCTCATCATACTCCAGCGTCTGATTGTCGCCCGACATGATGATTTTGCTCACCTGGCCGCTCTGGTACAGGCGCACGGCCGTTTCCACTCTATCGCGCAAAATGGGGCTGAGACGGCCGTTGCCATATACCGCCGCGCCAAACACCACCGCCGCTCGCTGCGCCGGGACCCATTCGGCCGGGTAGATGTGGCGCTGATAATACCACTTAACGGCCGTGCGCCAGGCAAACGGCAGACTCGCCAGCACCAGCATCCCCACCACCAGCCACAGACACCCCCGGCAGCCACGTCGCATCCGGCGTAACTTAACAAATTCTTGGTTTTTATCTTCGTCTTGCATTCGGCCGATCTTAACCCTACTCCTGAAAAAACGGTAATGCCTATCATCCAGATGGCTTCGGCGGCTTATCCGATTCTCATAAAGCCGGACAAATATTAGACAGAATTAAGATATTATTCTCGATAAGTTGACAATACATGGACAATTTCGTAACATGACTCCCATATCAACGTTCTGCATCCTCAATGGCAGACAAAATATGGACAAGTTATTCAAGGAGAATAAGTTCATGAAACGCCTGACCCTTTTAAGTTTGTTAACGATTTTAGCTTTATTCATCGCCGCCTGTGGCGCGGCCGAACCCACACCGGTCCCCACGGCCGTTCCCGCCCCCACCGAAGAACCCATGGCTACCGAAGAACCGATGGTCGAAGCAAGCAATACCATTGTAGACATCGCGGTAGCTGACGGCCGTTTCAACACCCTGGTCGCCGCCGTCACCGCCGCCGGTCTGGCCGAAACGCTCAGCGGCGAAGGTCCATTCACCGTCTTCGCCCCCACCGACGACGCCTTTGCGGCTCTGCCCGAAGGCACCGTAGACAGCCTGCTGCAAGACCCGGAAGGCGCGTTGAAAGACATCCTGCTTTACCACGTCGTCAGCGGTAAAGTCATGGCCGCCGACGTGGTTGGCCTCAGCGCCGCCCCGACCGTCCAGGGCGAAGAAATCGCCATCAGCCTGGATGGCGACAAAGTCATGCTCAATGGCAGCACGGCCGTTATCATCACCGATATTGAAGCCGATAATGGGGTGATTCACGTCATTGATTCAGTCATTTTGCCCCCCAGCATGACGGCCACCGAAGAAGCTGAAGGCGCGACGATGGACCTGCCGTCTATTGTGGACATCGCGGTAGCGGACGGCCGTTTTACCACCCTGGTTAGCGCCGTCACCGCCGCCGGTCTGGCCGAAACGCTCAGCGGCGAAGGTCCCTTCACCGTCTTCGCCCCCACCGACGACGCCTTTGCCGCTCTGCCCGAAGGCACGATAGACAGCCTGCTGCAAGACCCGGAAGGCGCGCTGAAAAACATTCTG
>CALFEW010000607.1 GCA_937958365.1 uncultured Chloroflexota bacterium
TCATTGTAGCCGCTTTGATAAGCGATTTCCGCGCATTTCAAGTTGGTGGTACGCAGCAGCTCTTTGGCCCGCTCCAAACGAATGCGGGTAAGGTAATCTTTGAACGATTCGCCCATTTCCTGGCTAAAAATAACGCTGAAATGGCTGGGACTCAAATTCACCCCGGCGGCCACTTCATTCAACAACAGGTCAGGATTGGCGTAATGGGCGTCCAGAAAGGCTTTTACCTGATAGACAAGGCGGGTGCGTTCATGGGCGGTCTGGCTGGTCCGCAGGGCGATGGCCTGGGCAAAGATACGGCCGAGCGCCGCCCGCATTTGCTCAACGGTGCGCAGCCCAGCCAGCAGCTTTTCCATCTCTTGCGCTTCGGGGATGATTTGTGCTGCGTCGCCGCCCAAATGGGTCACAAACTGCACGGCCGTCACCACTACATCCACAAACAAATAATGCTTCACCAGGTCAGACTGCACCGCCGCCTGGCTGAGCGGCAGCAGATGCGCGGTAAAAAAGGCGTCATACTCACCCGGCAGGCCACACTTGAGGAAATGCTCAACGGCCGTCTGATCTAGCTTCAATTTTTCGATGGCTGCACGGCCGTTTCCTTCATCTTTGCCACCACTGCTGCCGCTTACCTGGGCCAACGCCTCAGCAAAGGATTGCGAAATCTCCGTCAACCGCTGCTGCGGCGACCCAATCCCGGCGACAACCGTACAAGGCAGCACCTCGGCAACATCCTGGGCAATAAGTTGCGTCAGAAAGTTGCTGTCCTGCCACAGTTGTTCCGGGTTTTCACCCGTCATAATCAGCAGCAGCTCTTCCGCGCTTTTTTGCGTCAGGAATGTGCCCGGCTGGGCATACGTCAGGCCGGCCACCAGCGCGCGGATTTGCTGGTAATCGCGGTAATCCAGGTGGGATACGGCCGTGTCCGCTTTCACTTTCAGCAGCGCCACCAGATAATACGGAGCGATGATATTCAGCCCCAACTGCTGGCACTGTTCAATCGCCTCGGTAGACGAAACGCCGCCGACCACCAGTTGAAACAGCAGCCGTTCCCGCTGCATGGTAACGTTATCTTGAATCTGGCTTTGCAACTGCTTGAGCTTTTCGCGCTCCGCTTGCTCCTGGTCTAGCAAGGCGGCGATACGTTGCAGGACGTGGTGAATTTCAACGGCCGTAATTGGCTTCAGCAAATACTCCGACACCCCCAACTTGACGGCCGATTGTGCATAATTAAACTCATCGTGCCCGCTCAAAATCACGATCTTCACCCAGGGCATCCGCTCACGCACAATCTTACTCAACTGCAAGCCATCCATAAACGGCATTTTTATATCGGTGATCAGCAGGTCTGGCTGCAAGTTTTCAATGAGCGGCAGCGCCACTTCCCCATCCGGCGCTTCCCCAACAAACGCAAAACCGGCCGTCGCCCAATTCACCTTGTCCCGTATCCCCTCCCTGGCTACAATCTCGTCTTCAACCAAAAAAACCTTGTAAGCCACGCTGCACCTCCTCTTCCGCCACCATCACGGCCGTTATCTTTCGCGTCGATCTTCACACCACCACTATTGTTAACGATAACAAAATTAGTGTAACATGGATAGAATCCGGCGTCAATTATCGGCAGATACACCGATTGACAATCAGGTATTGTCTGACTATTCGCCCGAAAAACGGGCGAAATCGGGTCAAAACATTTCCAAACAGGCACAACTTACCTGTCGCCGGCAGCGAAATGTTATCGTTAACGAAAACCCACAGCTCCTCAAGGTCTGTATTCCCACACCAATTTCGCCAAAATATAGACCATCCGTTCTATTTATGTTATAATCATCATCTATTGTCGGCCCGTTTTAGAATATTTTGGCAAATAAGGAGAAACGAAAATGCATGTCGTAAAAAGTTACCCGGATGGCATCTTTAATTGGGTGGACTTATCCACCACTGACGCGGAGGGAGCCAAAGCGTTCTACACGGCGCTATTCGGTTGGGAAGCGGCAGACATACCCATCGGCGACAGCGGCGACACCTACATTATGTTCCGGTTGAACGGCTACAACGTGGCCGGTGGCGGCGCCATGCAGCCAGAAATGCAGGCGCAAGGCATTCCGACCAACTGGGCCTCTTATGTCAAACACGACAACGTTGACGCCATCGCCGAAAAAGTCACGGCCGCCGGTGGCATGATCATATTACCACCCATGGATGTGATGGAAGAAGGCCGCATGATAATGGGCCTGGATCCTACCGGAGCCTCGTTTGGCGCCTGGCAGCCACTCAACCACATTGGCGCACAAATCGTGAACGTCCCCAACGCCCTGGTCTGGAACGAACTGCAAACCCGTGACCCGGCAGCCGCGCGTGCCTTCTACGGCTCGGTATTTGGCTGGGATTACGCCACCGACGACAACGGCTACGTGATGTGCCAGGTAAACGGCCGTACCCAGGCCGGCATCATGGCCATAGACGAAAATTGGGGCGACGTCCCCAACAACTGGGCCGTCTACTTCATGACCGATGATCTGGACGCCAAAGTCGCCAAAGTTGGGGAATTGGGCGGCAATATCATCGTGCCCATCACCTCGGCCGGCGAAATGGGCAAATTCGCCGTCGTTCAAGACCCGCAAGGTGGCATCTTCACCATCATGCAATTCAGCGGCCCCGGCGATACCCCGCCCGGCTAACAAAACAGTAAAGAGTAAAGATTGAAGATTTAGGCCGGACCGAATCTTCAATCTTTACTCTTCATTCTCCCCCATCAACCCCACCAGCCGCTTCTCCAACGCCCCATACCCCACCACTTCCATCTCCAGCGGCAGGCCCAACTGCTGCGCGGCCCATTCGGCCCGCCGACGCAAGGCCGGGTCATCACGCTGCGCCAGATACACGACGCGCGTGTAGTGGCGAAAGTAGTCGTCGCGCAGTTCTGGGTGGCGGTCCAGGCCCAACCCTTCCAGCACCAGATGGTCAAACGACTGCACCAGATAGTCGGTGAGGAAGAACGTGCCGGGCGCTTCGTCCATCAGGGCGGCGAAACGGCCGTCGCCATACATCTCATAACAGTGTGGCCCAGCCACGCGCTCCACACCCTCAGCAGCCAGAAGTGTGTCTAGCTGGCCGCCCGTGCCGCAGTCGCCATAAACCACGACCACCCGCGTAAACTGTTCACGGGCTTCATGGATACGCCGGGCAACGGCCGTAGGAATCTTGTCCGGCGTGTTGTGCAACAAAGACGGTACAGCCAGCACCTCCGCATCCCAGCTGTGCCGCTCTTTCAGCGCCAGCACTTCCCGCGCCAGCGCCCCGCAGGCAATGAGCGCCGTTGTCATCGGCCGTCGCTCCGGCGGCGGTTTCGCCGCGGGCGATTATCGCCTTGCCCGCCGGGGAAGTGCAGCGCGGCCACAAATTCGGCCTGGAAATCAGGGTCTACGGCCGTTTCCACATACGTCACCATCCGCGCCACTTCAACCGCTTCGGCGCGTTTGGCATGATTCAGCAGGGCAATGCGCGCCCCATCGCCGGCGGCGTTGCCCACGGCCGTTACCCGTTCCAGCGGACAATCGGGGATGAGGCCCAAAATCTGGGCGTAACGCGGATCAATAAAACTGCCAAATGCTCCGGCCAGGACGATGCGCTCCACGGCCGTTACCCCCGCACGCTTCATCAACAACCGGACCCCGGCGTACAACGCCGCCTTCGCCAGTTGGATATTGCGAATGTCGGCCTGGGTGATGGTGAGTGGACGACCGTGGCTCGTCTGCTCAGCCGTCGCCAGGATGTAAGCACCGGCGCGATCCGGCCAGATCAGCCGGTCGGTGGCGTGGTGGGTGTTGAAACGGCCGTCTGCCCCCACAATCCCCGCCAGAAACAACTCCGCCGCCACCTCAATGATGCCGGAACCGCAAATGCCCGCCGCCAGATGGGCCGGCTGTCGCTCCGGCGGCGCGCCCGGCCCCACTTCCCACTCATCCGACCAACGCGCCTCACCAATGATCTGGAAACGCGCCGCGCCGGTGGCGGCCTCAATCCGCACACGCTCGATGGCTCCCGGCGCTGCCCGCATCCCGGCGCTGATTTGCGCCCCTTCAAAGGCCGGGCCGGTCGGGCTGGAGGCGCTGAACAACCACTCCCGGTTGCCCAGCACAATTTCGGCGTTCGTGCCCACGTCCACCAGCAGCGTGATGGCCTCCTGGTGATGAGGCGCTTCGGCCAGCAAGACGGCCACATTGTCCGCGCCCACGTGGCCGGCTTCCGCAGGCAGGATGTGGACGTTGGCCCCCGGATGGAAGCGCAAGCCCAATTCACGCGCTTTGACGTCCAGCGCGGCCTGGCTCGCCAGGGTAAACGGGGCCTGTCCCAATTCCACCGGATCAATGCCCAGGAAAATGTGGGTCATGGTGGTGTTGCCGACCACCACCGCCTCGTGGATGTCGCGGGATTGGCGACCGGCGGTACGGGCGGCCCCGCCGGCCAGTTCGCTGCGGGTGGCGATAACGGCCGTGTGCAC
>CALFEW010000608.1 GCA_937958365.1 uncultured Chloroflexota bacterium
CGGGTTGTACCATTTTAACCGACCAATGTATTTGCCGGTCTGCGGATCAATTTGAATGGTAAAAGAAGCATCTATCCCGTCTGGCTCAGTGGAAACGGCCGTAGCCGGGGCCGAAGGCTGTTGGCGTTCAGGGCGTTCTGTCCGGGCCGGTCGCTCAGGTCGCTCCGAGCGCCCGGATTGCTCCGGCGGTTCCGAATAATCGCTTAATTGTGAAAGGTAAGCCGGTTCCAATGGCAGACCGGCCTGGCTCAAACGACGCTGCATTTCAACGGTGAAAATAAATTCAACACCGTCCTCATCCTTAACCCTGCGATCTCTAAAGTTCATCCTCTGTCGTCTCCGTTCGTACTTGTAGTGAAAATCATCGGTTCAATCGGTTTCATGATTATATCTATTTTTCTTGCATCCGGTATTGCGATCTCAGCAGCGCAATTGGACGCGGTTAGTCTATCAGAGAAAGCTGTTGGGGAACGGCCGTTTTCTCGTCATCGTCGCTCTCCAGCCGGGCTACCAACCGAATCGCGCCGGTGATTCGGTTACGGTCACCAACTTGCCACAGGACCTTCGGTTTACTACTCCGGCTGCCGGCTTCCACCTGGCCTAGACGCACCGTTTTGGTAGAACCCGTCGTCGTCGTAATGATTAGACTGGTATCCGGCGTACCCACTACGGCGGCAACAACCTCGTTGGCATCCTTTGGCAGCCGCATGTTGATGACCCCCTGCCCGTAACGGCCCTGCGTTGGATATTGGTCCATCGGCGTCGCCTTCGCCAGCCCATTATCCGTAATGCTCCACAAATATGCCCGTGGATCGACGATAGACATGGCAACCACCCCGTCCACGTCGCTGGATAATTTGATACCCATCACGCCACCCGCCGGCAGACCCATGGGCCGCACTTCTTCCTCTTTGAAGCGTATCGCCTGACCAGAAGCTGTCACTAACAACACTTCATCCTCGCCAGACGTTACTTTGGCCCAGCCCAGGGCATCATCGTCGGCCACGTTTATCACAGTGAAAGGTTCCGTGGTAATGCCCGGCAAATCGGTCAGACGCACGCGCTTCACCACGCCGGATAAAGTCGTGAGAAATAGATACCCATCCGCATCAATGGGCAGCACCAACGCCGCCGCCAGGTGATGCCGCCGGGTCAGGCCGGTCATATCTGCCCAATGAGTTCCCTGCCCCAATTCCCGCGCCTGGGCCAACTGGTAAACAGGCAAACTGACAGCCTGTCCATCGGCCGTAAACAAATAAAGAATGTCCTGGGTATTGGCTTCTAGCAGCGCCTTGGGCTGCTCAGTGGGCTTGGTGGGCACGTTGATGACTTCCGGCGTCGTCGTTCGGGCGGTGGAGCCTTTCTCGCCAATCATCACCCACACCTGCTGATCGGGCAGCAAATCGCTTGCGGTAATCACTTTGCTCTCACCGCGCTCGACGATTTGGGTACGGCGGCTGTTGGCGTATTTTTGGCGTACGGCCGTCAACTCTTCCTTAATCTTCTCACGCATCATCTGCGGACTGGCAATCAACCGCTCCAAATACTTGATCTGCTGCTGTTTTTCCTTGTACTCCTCCTGAATCTTGCGGCGCTCCATGCCGGCAAGCCGCCGCAACTGCATGTCTAAAATCGCCTGCGCCTGCGCCTCCGAAAGCTTAAAGTGACTCCGCAAATTCTCCCGCGCCGTCTCCGCCGTACGCGACCGGCGAATCGTATCAATCACCTCGTCCAGATTGTCCAGCGCAATCAGCAGCCCTTCCAAAATGTGCGCCCGCTGCTTTGCTTTTTCCAGATCATAGGCGCTGCGCCGCCGCACAACCTCTTGCCGGTGGTCCAAATACACCCGCAGCGCCTGTTTTAGCGTCAAAATACGCGGTTCGCCATTAACCAACGCCAGCAAAGAAATGCTAAACGTACTCTGCATGGGGGTCAGCCGGAAAAGCTCCGCCATCACGCCCTCCGGCTCCACATTGCGCGTCGTCTCCAAAATAATGCGCATCCCATTGCGGTCCGACTCATCGCGCAAATCTGTCAGCCCTTCTATTTTGCCTTCCCGGTGCAGATCGGCGATGCGGCCCAAAAGATTGGTTTTGTTGGCCTGATAAGGCAGTTCCGTCACAACAATGCGCGATTTGCTGCGTTCCATGCGTTCCACGTGCGCCTTGGCCCGTACTGTCACCCGTCCGCGACCGGTGGCGTAAGCGCTTGCCAGCACGTCTATTTCATTGTCTTCACCCTTATACCGGTAAATCAGGCCGCCCGTCGGGAAATCTGGCCCTTTGACATAGTTCATCAAATCGCCCACAGAAATGTCGTCCAGATGCTGCCAATTGTCCAGCATATAACACAAGGCATCTACTATCTCGCCCAGATTGTGCGGCGGAATATTGGTTGCCATGCCCACGGCAATGCCGGATGAGCCATTGACCAGCAGATTGGGAATCGTCGCCGGCAAAACCATAGGCTCTTTCAACGAATCATCAAAATTGGCGGAGAAGTCAACGGTTTCTTTGCTGATGTCTTCCAGCATGTCATAACCCATGTTGGACATGCGCGCCTCGGTATAACGCATGGCTGCCGCCGGATCACCATCAATCGAACCAAAATTCCCCTGACCATCCACCAGTTCGGCCCGCATAGAGAAATCCTGCGCCATGCGCACCATTGCATCATAGACAGACTGGTCGCCATGGGGATGATATTTACCCAATACCTCCCCCACCACACGCGCCGATTTGCGATAAGGCGTATCCGGTCGCAAACCCATGTCGTACATAGCGTAAAGGATGCGACGCTGCACCGGTTTGAGACCATCTCGCGCATCGGGCAGCGCCCGCGACACGATGACGCTCATCGCATAGCTAAGGTACGAGTTCTTCACTTCTTGCTCAATATCAATTTGCTTTACTAGTCCGATTTCCATAGTTCGTTGTTTGTACCCGGTTTTGATTTTTGGCAGGTGGCAAATGTCAGCAGATTACAACAGCCCGTCAGAGGCCAATAAATGAAATATTTGTTCTATTTTTAGCGCCAAATATAGGCAATTTTAGGAAGACTGTCAATCAAAAAGACCCGTCTTACACATAGCGCGGGTCATTTTATCATCTTTTTGGGCGAAGCCACTAACCGTCGGGTGACTCTATATGGATGTCGCCATTTTCTACCCTGACAGCAAAGGTTGGCACGGGCGACGTGGCGGGTAAACACAACGCTTTTCCGGTGCGCAGATCGAACCGCGCACCATGGCGCGGACATTCAATTTCGTGGTCTTCCAGCGCGCCATCTTCCAATGGACCATCGTCGTGGGTGCAACGGTCGGCAATGCAAAAAAATTCGCCATCCACGTTAAAAACGACGACTGTTTCTTCGGCAAAGTCATGCCACAAGCGCTGACCTGGGGGAATATCTTCAACTCTGGCTATTTTGACAAATTCGGTCATGATGGTTTGGTTGTAATCTGATTTTAGTCACTCATTTGAGGGTGATACGTTGGCTGCGCCGGTTTTTAATACCATGAGGGACAGCAAAGCGCATTTGCGCCGGGCCAAGCTCAGGGGCACGCCAACAATCTCCAGCAAGCGCTCTGGCGAAAAGTCTTTGACCTCTGCCAGGGTCATGCCTTTGATTTCTTCGGTGAGTAATGAAGCTGACGCCTGACTGATGGCGCAGCCGCTTCCCTGCCAGGCTACCTCAGCGACACGGTTTTCATCGTTCAGCTTGACATCTATACGAATAACGTCACCACACAAAGGGTTATCGTCTTCATGGGAGAAATCGGCCGTTGCCAATTCGCCATAATTAAGTGGGTGTTCGTAAAGATCGATGATCTGTTCCCGGTATATATCCATGGCACACCTCGGAGCAGTTAACGAGCAAAACAGTCGTTAGAAAATGGGTTTTCCTGACGCTGCTACCTTTTGCTAAATTATAATCGAAAAAGCTTGCGTGTATGGTTGAGACTGGCGACGAGTTTGTCAATTTCGCCCACGGTTGTGTGCAGGTAGAAGCTGGCCCGCGCTGTGGCGCTGACGCCCAGGCGCTGGTGGAGCGGCATGGCGCAATGATGCCCGGCGCGGATGGCGATGCCGTCTTTGTCTATTATTTCGGAAATGTCGTGGGGATGGATGCCTTTGAGGGTAAAGGTGGTTACACCGGCGCGCTGGGAAGCCGGTGGACCGTACAGGACGATGCCTTCGATTTCGCTCAGGGCTTCCAGGGCGTAGTGGGTGATAAACTGCTCATGGGCATGAATGTTTTCCATGCCGATGGCGGTGAGGTAGTCTACGGCCGTTCCCAAACCAATCCCCTCGGCAATGCTGGGCGTACCAGCCTCAAATTTCCAGGGTAAATCGTTCCAGGTGGAGCCGGTTAACGTCACCCGGCGAATCATATCGCCGCCGCCCATGAAGGGGGGCATGGCTTCCAACAGATGGCGCTTCCCATGAAGGATGCCGATGCCGGTAGGGCCGCACATTTTATGCCCGGAGAAGGTCATGAAGTCGCAGTCCCAGGCCTGAACGTCTACGGCCGTATGCGGCACAGCCTGCGCGGCATCCACCATAACCACCGCGCCCACGGCGTGGCCGGCGTCTACCAATTGTCTGACCGGGTTGATGGTGCCAAAGACGTTGGAAACGGCCGTAAATGAAAACAGCTTCGTCTTCTCCGTCAGCAGCGTATCCAGGTTGCTCAGGTCCAGCGTGCCATCCGGCAGAAAAGGAATGTAGCGGATGACCGCCCCCTTCTCTTCCGCCAGAATTTGCCAGGGAACCAGATTGGCATGATGCTCCATTTCCGTGAGCAAAATTTCGTCGCCAGCGTGGATGTGGCTGCGCCCCCAACTATAGGCAACCAGATTAAACCCTTCCGTAGCATTGCGCACGTAGATGATTTCGCTTACATCGGCCGCATGAATAAAACGCGCGATCTTTGCCCGCGCCTCTTCGTAGGCGTTGGTAGCGTCTTCACTCAGCCGATGGATTCCCCGATGGACGTTGGCGTTGATTTGCCGATAATAAGCGTTCATCACCTCGATCACAACTTCAGGCTTTTGCGACGAAGCAGCGTTGTCCAGGTAAACCAGGGGAATACCCGGATAAGCCTCAACGCCCAAAATGGGGAAATCAGCGCGGATTTTTTCGATGTCTAACATGGGGCGAATTGTAATGCTAATCAGGTGATAAGCAAAACGCCGTGCGTAATGCGCCACCTGTTTCATGACGCATCACGCACGACGAATCAGGGTAAACGGCCGTTCATCAACGTTTTGCTTTGGACGGGTTTTCGATAGGCACGCCCACCAGATTGCCCCATTCGGTCCAGGAGCCATCGTAATTGCGCACGTTGGCGTAGCCTAACAAATAAGTCAGGACAAACCAGGTATGCGAGCTGCGTTCGCCAATGCGGCAGTAAGCTACCACATTGTTTTCCGGCGAAAGGCCCTGCTCTTCTTCATAAATGGCCCGCAAATGTTCGGCCGATTTGAAAGAGCCATCTTCGGTCACAGCCCGGCTCCAGGGCACGTTGACGGCGCCGCGAATATGACCGCCGCGCAGCGCGCCTTCTTGCGGCGAACCGGGCATGTGCAGCAGTTCGCCGCTGTATTCTTGAGGGCTGCGCACGTCCACCAACGGCTGACCGGCGCGCACGTGGTCCATCACCTGATCGCGGAAAGCGCGAATTTTGTAGTCGGCGCGGGCCGCCGGCTGATAGGTTGTCGCCGGGAAAGAGGGCTTCGCTTTGGTCATGTCGCGCCCTTCACCGATCCATTTTTGCCGGCCGCCGTCCATCACGCGGCAGTCAGGA
>CALFEW010000609.1 GCA_937958365.1 uncultured Chloroflexota bacterium
TCGGCCGCATCGGCGTTTATCCGCGTCCCATTCATGAATCTGCAAACATAGTGTGTTTGTTGGAGAGTTGGGTGGTTTGTTAGTTTGATGGTTTGTTTGGCGTCTAACCAACCAACTAACCATCCATCCCCCTTCCACGGTGGTTTGATCTGATGGACCTGGCAAAAAACGTGCAGGTGTGGCTGGCGGAAGCGTTTCGTTCGTTGGCACGGCCGTTTCCCACTTCGCGTCTGGTGGTGGGCGTATCCGGCGGGGCAGACTCGCTGGCGCTGCTGCACATCCTGGCGAACATCATGCCGCCGGAGCGGCTGGTGGTGGCGCATCTCAATCATGGCTGGCGCGATACGGCCGTTCACGATGCCCAATTTGTCGCCCAAACCGCCGCTGCCTGGGGCGCGTCGTGCATCGTAGAGAGTGTTGACACCATCGCCCAGGCCCGCGCTGACGGCCAATCACTGGAAGAAGCGGGTCGTCTGGCCCGCTACCGCCTGTTTGCCCGCGTCGCCCGCGAAACGGAGGCCACGGCCGTTCTGGTGGCCCACAACGCCGACGACCAGGCGGAAACGGTGCTGCTGAACCTGCTGCGCGGGACCGGGTTGACCGGACTGAGCGGCATGAAGGCCATGGCGCCCTTGCCGGAAGCGCCGGACATTGTGTTGTTACGGCCGTTTCTCACCGTCAGCCGCGCCCACATCGAAGCCTATTGCCAGACCCACAACCTGACGCCGGTGCAAGACAGCAGCAACGCCGACGTGGCTTTTCGCCGCAACCACATCCGCCATCACCTGCTGCCCCAACTGGCTGCCTACAATCCACAAATTCAGACCCACCTGCAACAACTGGCTACCCTGGCCGCTGCCGACGATGCTTATCTGGAGCAGTTGGTCACAGAGAACTGGCCGCTGCTGCTGCCGGAACAGGCTGAATCCTGGCTGGCGTTAGACCGGACGCGCTGGCTGGCGCTGCCGTTGGCTTTGCGGCGGCGCAGTCTGCGGCGGGCGGTGGCGGTGTTACGGCCGTTTACCCCCGACATTTCCTTTCCCGCCATTGAGCAGGCCCGATCGGTTGCTGAAAACGGGCAGGTAGGGGCGCAAAGTTCGCTGCCCGGCGAGCTGCGGCTGCGGGTGGATTACGGCCGTTTGCTCATCACCGCCTACCCCCACCAGACGCCGGGTGATTGGCCGCAAATCGCCCATAACGTGGTGCTGCCCTTGCCGGTTCCCGGCACGCTTACCCTCGCCAATGGCTGGCTGCTGGAAACAACCCTGGCAGACCCGACAGATGTGGCGCAGGCGTCGCGCAATACAGACCCGTGGACGGCTTTTCTGGCGGTGGACGAACGGCCGTTGTGGGTGCGTGGGCGGCGGCCTGGGGAACGATTTGCGCCGTTGGGCATGAACGGCCGTACCGCCACCCTCAAAGAAGTGATGGTGAATCGCAAAATCGGGGCCGCCTGGCGGGCGAACTGGCCTCTGCTGTGTACCGCCTATCACGTCGTCTGGCTGGTCGGCCACCAGATTGATGAGCGCGCCAAAGTGACGCCAGCCGCCACCAAAGTCATTCAGATACACTGCGTCAAAGGTTGACGTTGTTCCCCCGCCTCAGTATACTACCACACGTTAACAACACGGGGCGTAGCTCAGCTTGGTAGAGCGCTCGGTTTGGGTCCGAGAGGTCGTCGGTTCGAGTCCGGCCGCCCCGACTGGAAAGAAGCAGCCAGTTATCAGTGTTCAGTATACTGTCCACTCGATAGTGACTGTCCAAACGCGGCGGTGGTGTAGTGGTAACACGGCAGCCTTCCAAGCTGCTCTCACGGGTTCGAATCCCGTCCGCCGCTCTTTTGAATCATAAACAAGCAGCAAATTCACACTTCACATCATCATTCACAATTCAACGTCCGGGCCTATAGCTCAATGGCAGAGCAAGCGGCTCATAACCGCTGGGTTCTAGGTTCGAATCCTAGTGGGCCCATAGGATAACTGGCTTGTACGCAATCGGCGTGCAAGCCTTTTTTGTTTTATGGCACGCCTGCCTGCCCCAACGGAATCCAGGGAAGCTGCAACTCCCCGGTGATCCGTTCGTCTAAAATGGGCACGGGGCGATTGGTAAAAGCGTCATACAGGCGCACCGTCGCCCCCACAGTTTGCCCGGCAGGCGCATCCGGGTTGACGGTAACAATATGCGGGTCGTTCACCTGCGAACCGGTAATCCACTTCAACGTCGGGATGGCTCCCAACGCCGGGACGCCATCGCTCAGGTCCCACCAGGCCCAATGGAAGCCATCCGCCTCATACCCAATCAACCGCACCGACGTAACCAGATCGCTGGTGATGGGCGCGCCGGCGGCAAATTCTTGCCGCAGCGTCAGCGATTCGCCGGGCGTAACGGCCGTTTCCGCCATCATCCCCCCCGTCCACACAATGCCCTGCCCCAGCGGCACGTAATGGGTTGTGCTGTCAGTTGGTGGAACCCATGGTTCGCCTGTCACTCCCCAGGCCCCTAGCAACTTCGGGATCCCGCCGCCGGCGTCTATTTCCGTGACGTAACCGGCGGCGGTCTGCCAGTGCAAATAAAGGCGAGTTTGCCCCGCCAACGTGTTGTCCTGATCGTAGCCTACCAGCGTGCGCGGCGGGTCGGCGGCGGGGCGGAAGGTGACGTTTTGCGTGAATGGCGGGCGCGGCACGGCAGTGACCGGCAGCGTGGCGATGGCGGCGCGGGTGTCGCCATCGGCCGTTGCTAAAGGTTCCGCCCCATACGCGCCAATCATCACGGGATAGTCGCCGGGCAACGCGCCGG
>CALFEW010000610.1 GCA_937958365.1 uncultured Chloroflexota bacterium
AGGGAAGAGAGAAGGGACTGTGGATAGAATTATCCTGTTTTCTTTAGGGGACGGGGTTCGCCCCATCGGGCGCGTTAGCGCCAGGGTTTGGGCCGCAACGCCTGTCACGGGACAGCGTAAAGGGTATCGTCTCCTCTCGCTTCTTGTTGGGCGATAGGAGCAGGAGGCATGAATGATGAAGGCGGCGACAGTGGAAAAAGAGAAAATGACGTGGCGGAAACCCCGGCTGCTGGGGCGTGAATATGAACTGTTACTGAAAGGACAGCCGTTAGCCTATCTACGACAGACGGGCTGGTGGCCGGTGCAGGCGCACGTCTTTGAAGGGGTGGGCGCCACAGACCCGGTGCTGCGCGCCACGCGCAGCGGCGTATGGCGGCAGAAGCTGCACGTCAAGACGCTGGATTACCGCTTGCCGCAGATGACGCCGGCTGACCTGTCCTGGCGGGGCGAGGTGAAGATAGAACTGGATAACGGCCGTGCCTACCACTTCCACCCGACAAACTTCTGGCAAACTCAATGGGAGTTGAACGACGCGCAAGGGACGCCCTGCCTCTTTGTACACCGCAACACATGGGGGTTCGGTGGTGAAATTGTGCCTGGAGACGCCGCTCTGTTGCCAGATGAGATGCGCTTTCTCATCTACGTTGCCTGGAACGTTATCATCATGAAAATGGATGACCAGGCGGCGGCCGCCGCCTGAAATCCTTCAAATGGTTTTTGCTCACCGGGGAATGGGAGAAGGGTTTTACCTGCTCAAGGGGTGAAATCCGGCTTGTACCCACCGCCGCCGGGTCAACACAATGCGCGGCCGATTCATTTTGAATCGGTTGACAGTGGCCCGCCCGATTGGCGTGATACCCCCGATATGGGTGTATTGTTCAATCCATTGAAAATGGTCAGCCCATTCCTGTTGGCGAGGATTAAACAGAGGAACTTCAGGATCGTTTAGGCATTGTGGTTCATCAAGCCACTCGCGGAACCCTGATAGCCACGATGGACTAAAATGGCCGCCGCTTCTGCCTTACGCAATGCCAATCGGTCCCCACGTTCCACCAATGTTGCCAAACTTTCCTGCTCATCCTGGTTCAGCGCGCCTCGGCTATGACGCTGCATAAGCTGCGCCATCATGGCCTGGTTCTCGGCGCTCATTTGTTCCGCTACAATGGCGCGCAGAGCGTCGTCGGACAAATAATGCAAAGCACGTAACTCAGCCTGTTCGGCTGAAGATAAGCTATCCAACTCGTCAGCCAAAGCCGTAAACAGGCGGTCGGCTACTATTTTCTCGACCGGTTGCCGGCGACGTGCGGCCAACAACCGCAGGCGGGTAGAGAGCGTTTCGGATAGGTGAATTTGCATAGCCTTTCTCCTGTTCCATTAAGATGTTCAGTATAGCAGACCGGTCATCAAAACTGGATTTGTCCCGCCGCCAGTCCCGCCTGCACCACTACCTGCCAGTTCTCCGGCGCGGGCAGCACCC
>CALFEW010000611.1 GCA_937958365.1 uncultured Chloroflexota bacterium
GCAGCCCGGTTCGTATCGTTTCATCGCCAATTTCTTCCCGGATGCCGTAACCGGTTACGTTGGCAGCGAGAAGGTGTGGAATGGCGATCCGCTGGCCGCGGAATACCGCGTCATCCACAATGGGGGTGGCACAGGCTGGCAGTCAGCTCCGGCAGGCCAGAAAAACACGGCCGTTTACGAATTCACCGTCACCGCGCCGGAAACCGTCCGCCTGGGCATTGGCTTCCGCAACCGCTTTTCCCAATCCAACAACGGCTGGTTTATAGACGACTGGTCATTGCAAGCCATACCCACACCTTAATCCGAATTACGCACTTTCCAGCGCCCGGCAATATCCCATTGTCGGGCGCTTTTGGTTTCATCCCCTTTCAACGCGCGCCAGAATGCATATAATTGAAACAGGTCTTGTTGTTTGCCAACAAGACACATCAACCCTGGTGGGAGACCATACAACCATGAGCCAAAAAATTGAATTTACCCGCAACTATTCTGATCTCAGTACCAATCAAGGTTTTCAGTTTGAGTTTTACTGCGACCGGTGTGGGACCGGTTATCGGACACGTTTTCATGCTTCAGCGTTGGGCACGGTCAGCAGCGCCTTAGACGCGGCTAACGGCTTGTTTGGCGGCATTTTTGGCCGGGCGGCTGATTTGGGTGAGCGAGCGCGCTCGGCCGCCTGGGAAAAAGCCCACGATGAGGCATTTACCGGGGCAATGGAGCAGTTGAAGCCCGATTTTATTCAGTGTCCGCGTTGTTCCAGTTGGGTATGCCGCAAAAGCTGTTGGAACGACAGCAAAGGTTTGTGCAAAAACTGCGCCCCGGACCTGGGTGTGGAAATGGCCGCCGCGCAGGCCAGCCGCACGGTGGAAGAAGTCTGGGCGCATTCGCAAATGGCCGAGGACGACCGGGCGATGCTGAAGGAAGAGAGTTGGCGTAAGGGCGTGCGCGCCACCTGCCCAAGCTGTAATGCGCCTCTGGAAGGCAATCTGAAGTTCTGCCCGGAATGTGGCGCGAAGATTCAGGCTCAGGCGCATTGTACGGAATGCGGCGCGAAGCTGAATCCTGGCGCGAAGTTTTGCGGAGAGTGTGGGGCGAAAGCTGCATCTTGATGCGCTGCCCGCCGTCGCACGGCCGTTTCTAATCAGTCATGAGGAATGTCACGTCAAAAGGGTGACATTCCTCATTTTTTTGCCTGATGCACGGCCGTTCACCCTTGACACCGATTTTTAGCTACGGTAAAATTCGTCATACAACCATACGATATGACGATAGGACCAATGCTAAAGCGCACGCCCTCACTTACTGAACAGGCCAAGTCTCACATCAAACAGATGATTCTGGATGACATGTTTGTAGACGGCCGTATCCCCTCCGAAACCGACCTGGCCGCCGATTTGCGCGTCAGCCGGACCACCATCCGCGATGCGCTGAGCCGTCTGGAAAATGAAGGCGTCGTTTATCGCAAACAAGGCGCGGGCACGTTTGTCAACGAAGCCGGCTTGCAGATTAAATCCCGGCTGGACGAAATCTGGTCTTATGAAGCGATGCTGGCGGCGCATGGCTACACCCCCTCCACGCGCATTCTGGAAGTGACCACCCGGCCGGCCGCTGCGGACATCGCCGCCGAACTGAATCTGGCCGAAGGTGAAGAACTGCTGGTGGTGCGCAAGCTGTTCCTGGCCGACAATCAGCCGGTGATTCTGGCCTACAATTACATTCCCACCCGGTACGTGCAAGGCCCGAATAAGGCGGAGGACTTTTTGATGCCGGTGTATTTGTTTATGTGGGAATACGGCCGTCAACATTTCAGCTACTACCTGTCCGAAATTGTCCCCATCATCGCCGACGCGGACCTGGCCCAAACCCTCCACGTGCAGCCACATACCCCGCTCATCTCCCTGCATGAGATTGGCTACAACGACGATAACACACCTGTTTTGAAATCAACGTCCTGCTTTCGGGATGATTTGCTCCGTTTTCGCCTTATCCGGCGGCCAACGGCGTAGGTTGATTTGCTTTCCCAATAACCAAACTGAACCTGGGGCGGAACGGCCGTCCCACACTTAAAAAGGAGATTTATCATGAGAAGTTTTGCAGGTCGGGACATTCTGTCCCTCAAAGATTTTGAACGTAACGAGTTTTTCCGCGTCTTCGAGATTGCCGAACGCCTGGAACCCATCGCCCGTAACCGGCAGAATACAGACTTGTTGAAAAACAAGACCCTGGTGACAGCCTTCTACCAGCCCTCCACCCGCACCCGTCTGGCCCACGAAGCGGCCATGATTCGCCTGGGCGGCAGCGTGACCGGCTTCTCCGACGCCAAAATGACCCGCGCCGGTGATTTCTA
>CALFEW010000612.1 GCA_937958365.1 uncultured Chloroflexota bacterium
ATCTCCCTCACCGACAAATGTAACCTGCGCTGCGTGTACTGCATGCCCGAAGACATGACCTTTCGGCCGCGCCAGGAACTGCTGCAAGATGATGAGATTTTTCGTCTGACGGCTATTTTTGCCGAACTGGGCTTTCGTAAATTCCGACTGACCGGTGGTGAACCAACCGTTCGCGCCAACGTGGTGGACATCGTGCGCCACATCGCCCAGACGCCCGGCGTGCAAACGGTAGCCATGACGACAAACGGCTTGCTGCTGGATCACCTGGCAAAGCCGTTGGCCGACGCCGGGTTGCAGCGGGTAAACATCAGCATAGACACGTTGAACCCAGAGAAATTTAAGAAACTGACGCGCTGGGGAAAGGTAGAAGACGTGTGGCGCGGCATTGAAGCAGCAACTCAGGCAGGATTAGGCATTAAGCTGAATGCGGTGGTGGTACGCAACTACAATGACCGGGAAGATGCCGTGGATTTGGCGCGTCTGACGCTGCACCAACCCTGGCAGGTGCGTTTCATTGAAATGATGCCTTTTGGCGACGTGGCCGATTTTCAGCAGGCGGGCGTGGTAAGCGAAGAGGAGATAAGGGCGACGATTGCCGCCGAGTTAGGGGGACTGGAGATGGTGGATGACGGCCGTCTCGATGGTGAAGCGCGTCTTTATCGCCTGCCGGGCAGTACAGGCACGTTGGGCTTCATCAGCTCGGTGACGCAACCGTTTTGCGCAAGCTGCACCAGGGCGCGGCTGACGGCCGACGGCCGTTTGCGCCTTTGCCTCTTGCGCGAGAAAGAAGTCAACCTGATGGATCCGCTGCGCGCCGGCGCCAGCGACGCCGACCTGAAAGCCGTTATCGAAGAAGGTATCTGGTGGAAACCGTGGGGACACGGCCTGTCGCAAGACGTGATCCCGCTGAATCGGGTGATGTCGGAGATTGGCGGTTAGCGGCTGTTTACCGTCAGGATGGCAAAACAATCTCGAAGGTGCTGCCCTGGCCGACGCCGGGGCTAACGGCCGTTACCCCACCCCCATGCGCTTCCACAATCGCTTTGACAATAGCCAACCCCAGGCCAGCGCCGCCGTTGTCGCGGCTGCGGGCGCTGTCGGTGCGGTAAAAGCGATCAAAGACGTAAGGTAAATGGGCCGCGTCCATGCCGACGCCGGTATCGCGCACCCGAATGTGCAGCGCTTCGTGTTCTGCCACAACCGTCACCCAAATCTCCCCGTTTTCCGGCGTGTGGCGCAGGGCGTTGTTGAGCAAGTTGTGAATCACCTGGCGCATCCGGTCGGCGTCTACCGGAAAATAAGGCGTCGGTCCTAGCAGTTCAACTTTCAGGCTGATTCCTTTGGCGGCGGCGACGGGTTTGAAGGCAACGGCCGTTTCCTTCACCAAATCTGCCATGTCCGTCGTCTGTTTATGCAGCGGCATCTGGTGCGCTTCCGCCTGCGCCAGATCGTGCAGGTCGTCTACCAGCGTCGTGAGCAAACGGGTCTGGTTCAGCAAGCGGGCGATTTCCGCCTTGCTCAACGGATACACGTCGTCGAGAATTGCCTGCAAATTGCCCCGCAAAACGTGCAGCGGATTACGCAGTTCATGGGCCACGTCGGCCAACAAATTGCGCCGCAACGACTCCCCCTGATCCAACTGCACCGCCATCTGGTTAAACGCCCGCGCCACCGATTGTATTTCCCGGCTGCCCCTCACGGGAACCCGGTGGGATAAATCTTGCGTGGCGATGGCGTTGGCCCCTGTTTCCAACGCTTGCAGCGGCGCAGTCAGGCTGCGGCTTAACAAGATGGCAATCAAAGCGCTAAGCAGCGAGGCCCCAACCAGAGAGCGCGAAAAATAATTCTGGGCAAAATTCTGCATCCGCTCGTCGAACTCCACTTGCATTTCTTCCGGCAGAGCAGCGCGGATGTCATCTAACTGCCCCATGGCGTTGGGACCAGCAAGGATTTCGTGTTCGATGGATAAGCTGTATAACACCGGAACCAGGGCCACCAGCATCAACATGCCGGTAATCATCAGCGTAAAACGAACCCACAAACGATTCATTGCTTCTCTTCCAGGCGATACCCCACGCCGTAGACGGTTTGAATATAGGTGGGATTTTTGGGGTCAGGTTCTATTTTGCGGCGCAAATTGCGCACGTGGCTGTCCAGGGTGCGCTCAATGCCTTCGTAATCAGCGCCCAAAGCCCGATTGACGAGTTCGCTGCGGGTGAGGACGTAACCGGATTGTTCCAGCAGGACGTGGAGCAGGTTGAATTCGGAGGGGGTGAGGTCTACGGAACGGCCGTTCACCTGCACTTCTCGCCGCCCCAAATCCATTTCCAGACCACCCACCTTCAGCACTTGCGGCTGGAAAACTTCCGGGCTGCGCAGCCGGGCGCGCACGCGGGCCACCACTTCACGCGGGTTGTAGGGTTTGGTTACGTAATCGTCCGCGCCCATTTCCAGGCCGACGATTTTTTCCGTGTCTTCAATGCGGGCGGTTAACATAATGATGGGAGTGGCGGCCAGATTGGCGTCGCTGCGCATGAGGCGGGTGATTTCCCAGCCATCTAGTCGCGGCAGCATCAGGTCCAAAAGCACCAGGTCGGGTTTGTCGCGGCGAAGGATATGAACGGCCGTTTCACCATCATAGGCCACCAAAACCTCATAGCCCGCCTGCGCCAGATACGCCTGCATCAGCCGCACGACATCTTTGTCGTCATCTACTACCAGAACCCGCTGCTTGCTCATTGTTTACACTGTCCAATTGACCATCAAGTAAAAAAACAGTACATTTCTGACCTATGCAACTATACATTATCCGCCACGCACAATCTGTCAATAACGCCATTTGGGCAGAAACCGGTGGGGCAAACGGCCGTTTACCCGACCCCCCACTGACCGACTTAGGGCATCAACAAGCCATTCATCTGGCCCAACACCTGGCTAACGCGCAGCTCGATCTGCCGGCTTACAACGCCAACCCCCAGAACCTCTGGTGCTACCAACTAACCCACCTCTATTCCAGCCTCATGCTGCGCGCTGTGCAAACCGGCCACCACCTGGCCGAAGCGCTGAACCTGCCACTCCACGTCTGGGAAATTATCCACGAATGGGGCGGCATCTACGAACTGGATGAACTGACCGGCGAACCCCGTGGGCTGCCGGGACCCAATCGAGAGTTTTTTAACGGCCGTTTCAGCCGTCTGGTCCTGCCTGAGACTTTGGGCAATGACGGCTGGTGGAACCGCCCGTTTGATCCGCCGGAAAATGCCCACCTTCGCGCCGCCGGTTTCATCCAGGAACTGCTGACAAAACATGGCGGCACGGATGACCGGGTAGGCATTGTTACGCATGGCGGCTTTTACCAGGCGCTCATGCGCTACATCGTCGGCAGCCAGGAGCCAAACAACCTGCTCAATCAGGCTACCGACGTTTGGTTTCGCGTCAACAACACATCCATTACCCGCATTGATTTTGACGACGCCAACGTCAGCATCACCTACCTCAATCGTCTCAATCACCTGCCCGCAGACATGATTACCTGATTGAGAAAGTTGGTTCGTTGGTTGGTTAGCTGTTAACCGACCAACGAACCAACCCATTATTCATACCGCAGCGCCTCAATCGGCCGCAGACCGGCAGCGCGCCAGGCCGGGTAAATGCCAAACACAAGCCCCACTGTGGCCGCAAAGCCCGTCGCCAGGAAAACCGTGCCCACGTCTACAACTGTCTCCAGGTCAATCAACTGACCGGCAACGGTGGCGATCATCCAGCCCAACAGAATGCCTAGCAGACCACCAATCACGCTGAGCAAGATGGATTCCATGAGAAATTGCACCAGAATGTCGCGTTTTAACGCGCCGACAGCCTTGCGGATGCCGATCTCTCGTGTGCGCTCCGTCACGCTAACCAGCATGATGTTCATGATGCCAATGCCGCCCACGACCAGCGAAATACCGGCAATCGCGCCCAAAAAAGCGGTCAGCGTACCGGTAATCACGTCAAAAGTCTCCAGCAGGTCCGACTGGCTGATGATGGTGAAGTCGTCTTCGTTGGCGTAGGTGATGCCGTGCAGGTCACGCAGGGTCTCGGTGATCTGGTCCACGGCCGCATCGGTCACTTCTTCGCTGGCCGCCTGAGCGGTGATGCCGGTGATCGCTTTTTCACCGGTGCGGGTGCGTTCGGTAAAGAGGCGGCTTTGGGCGGTGGTGAGGGGAATGAAAACGGCCGTATCCGTCTGGCTAAAACTGCTCCCCGATTCCTCCATCACCCCAATCACCTCATAGCTGACGCCATTAATCCGCACATCGTTGCCTACCGGATACATTTCTTCAAATAAATCCTCGGCCACCGTGTACCCCAACACCACCACCCGCGCCTGGGTGTCATAATCCTGCTGCGTCAAAAAATCGCCGCCCATGATGTCTTCGATGTTGTTCACCGCAAAATAGTTTGGCGTCACCCCGGTCACTGTGACCCGCGAGGTGTTGCCGCCATACACCACTTCCAACGGCCCCTGTACTGTCGCCGACACCGCACTCACGTCCGGCGCATTAAACGGGTCGGACAGGGCCTCCACGTCCGCCAGACTCAACGAAGCATAGCCACCGCTGTTGTCAAAGTCTGTCGCCACGCCGATCA
>CALFEW010000613.1 GCA_937958365.1 uncultured Chloroflexota bacterium
ATTTAGCTATCTGTACTGCCAACGGTCATAAACTGGCATTTTATAGAGATTGGAAATTTGAGATTAGCGACTGGTCAATCTCCAATCTCTTTTTTCGCAGAATGTAAGTTTCCTTGTTCAGTATAGAATGCCTGCCTCACCCGGCAAGCGTGAGTGAAGATGAGTCTTCCTGCACCAACCGGCCCTGGGCGATTAAATTCTGGATGGCGGCAAAAACGGCCGTCTTCGACCCCTCACCAATCTGCCGAAAACCAAACAACTGGCCCACGCAGCGCGGAACGTCCTCCGGCGCGATACCCAAAGCATCTTCTACCACCAGGCACACGGCGGCCTCGATCTCTTCCGGGCAGATGTACTCAAACTTGCGCGACACCGGCGGCAGTTGCGAGCGGTCACGAACCACCGGGCGTTCCAGTCCCACCGGCCACAGAAAATCACCGCGCCGTTCGATGCGTCCACTTTTCACGCCTTCTTTCAGCAGCCACTTTTCCACCCCTTCAGGCATCGTCAACATCTGGTAGCCGGCGGCGTAACTCATGCGCCGCATAACCTCCGTGTGGTGAACCGGTCCCTCCTGCTGCACGACATCCACCAGCCAGTCGAGCAAATTCTGGCGGTAGGGCGGTTTTCTTTCGGCCTGGTAGGCGGCAAAGGAGCGCCCTTTCAGGTTGATGGTCAGCGCGGCCGTCTGGTAGGCGGGAATGGGGCGCGGGCTGGCAATCGTCTCCAGCGGGTCGTAGCTTTCGCGTAGCGAGTAATCAGCGACCACCACCGGCGCCGGCGGTTGGGCTACGGCAGCCAGCAGGCGGCGGCGTTCGCCCATGGGGTCTAGCTGCCACTGCTGGCTCCACACGCGGTGGATGCGCCAGCCTAACCGCGCCAGCACTTCGGCCTGGATGCGGTCGCGGTCGTGGGCGGAACGGGCCTGATGGTAGTTGTCGCCGTCGGTTGCGATGCCCAGGGTGTAACGGCCGTCTTCCCCCACAATCGCCAGATCCACCCGCGCCGGTCCACTGCCCACCCGCTCGGCGACGGTGTGCCCTTGCGCGGTCAGGTCGGCGGCCAACAGGTGGAGGAAGGGGGCGGGGGGAACGGCCGTTTCCGGCGGCATGTCGGCCAGTTCGCCACTGGCGGCATAGCGCAGGTAGCGCTGCAAGGCCACCACGCCTGCCGCCTCCGGGTAACGCTGCTCAATGTCTTCCGGCGTCAGGTTGGTGAACAGGTCGCAGCGGCAGCGGGCGCGGGTAATGAGGACGTTCAGCCGTCGTTCGCCGCCCGCCTGGTTGAGCGGGCCAAAGTTCAGGGTAAGGTGATTGTCGGCGGCACGGCCGTAACCCACGCTGAGCAAAATCACGTCGCGCTCGTCGCCCTGCACGTTTTCCAGATTCTTCACGAAAAATGGTTCCGTCGGATGGGCGCGGAAGAAGGGTTCGGCCGCCGGATGTTGGCGGCGCAGCGCTTCAACCGCCTGCCGGACGGCCTGCTGCTGTCCGCGGCTGAAGGCGACCACGCCCAATGTCAGGTGCGGCTGCGTTTGGGCATGATGCAGCACAGCCTGGGCTACCGCGGCGGCTTCCAGTGGATTGGTGCGGCTCTTGCCCCGCTCATAGATGGTGTGCGGCAGGTGATGGTAGCGCAGGCCCACTTCCCGTTTGCCGCCATCCGGGCTGGGAAAAATCACCAGTTGGCGGTCATAAAACAGGTGATTGGATAGCGCGATGAGCGATTCGTGGCGGCTGCGGTAATGCCAGCGCAACATGCGCTGCGGCGCGTTTTGGGCGCAAAACAGGTCCAGGATGCTTTCCTGGCTGCCGCTGACGTTGGCTTCGTCATCGTTGTTGGCTGCCACGTCATGGTCGTCGCCGCCGGCCAGCCGCTCGAAGAAGGGCGTGGGTGGCAACTGGCGGCTGTCGCCCACCACCACGACCTGCCTGCCGCGCACAATCGCGCCGAAGGCTTCTACCGGGCGCACCTGGCTGGCTTCGTCGAAAACCACCAGGTCAAACTGCACGCTGCCCGGCGGCAGATAGGCGGCGATGGAGAGCGGACTCATCATGAAGACGGGTTTGATGCGCTGCACGGCGCGCCCGGCCTGCTGCATCAGCTGGCGGATGGGGCGATGGTTGCGCTTTTTCTCTATTTCGCTGTGCAGCAGTCCCATCTGGCCGCCGGCTTTGTAGCGTGGCAGGTTTTGCCAGTGGGCGTGGGCCAGGCGGGCGCGGTTGGCGGCCAGAAATTGGCTGTCCAGGTCGCGGAATTGGCTGATGGTGGCGTCGGGCGGTTGGGCGTTGTAGCCTTGCAGGGCGGCGCGCTGGGTATTGGCCTGGTGGATGAGGGCGGCGCAGCGCGTTAGCCACAGCAAATCACCCAGATGAACGGCGGCGGCGGGCCATCGTTGCGCCGCTTCGACCAGAGGTTGTAGGCCGTTGGCGGATAGAGTGGCTGCCTGCCGGTTGTAGGCGGCAAAATCAGGCAGGGCGTCGGCGGCAGCCTGAGCGCGGCGCAGCCAGGTTTGCTGCGCGGTGAAGGGCTGCGCCAGGAAGGGCAGTTGGGGGCCAAAGGCCAGGGTCGCATCCAGTTGCAGGTGGGCGAAGAGGGCAGACACGGCCGTTTCGTACCTCTCTTGCGCGTCTGTCAGGGTGGATACGGCCGTTTGCAGGGCGGTTCTGTCCAGGGCTTTGCCGGCCAGAATGAGCAGGCTGGCCGGATAAACGCCCTGTTTCACGCCATCGTGGACGTTGGCGAGCCAGCGGCCCACCGTCACCAGGTCGGTCCATTTGGAATCGGGGCCGCGCCAGTGGAGGCCAAAGATGTCGGCCAGCGGGGAAGCCATCGCCGCCAGCAGCGGCTGCAAACGCTGCACGTCGAGGATGGCGTCCACCAGACGGAGTTGTTCGGCCCACTCTTTGGGCGGCGCGGTGAGGCACAGTCCGGCTAATTGGTTGAGCGCGCGCCGGTAGGTGGGCGAGATCAGGCGTGACATGGGGTTGCGTCCGGCCATCAAGCCCTGGCGAGTGGGCAGCACGGCCTGGTCCCAGGCCTGCGGGATGAGCATGGCGTCGTAGGCAGCGTGGGCTTGCTGGATGCGTTCACCGGCTTCCAGGGCGGCTATCAGGTCGGTGGCGGTGGTGGTCCAGGCGGGATGGGCTGCCTGGATGCCCAGCAGTTTGGGCGCGAATTGCAGCCGTTGCACGGCTAACTGCATCTGGGAAAGCGCGGCGAAGGTGGGGGGAACGGCCGTTTCCAGCAGTTCAGCCAGTCGGCCGGCCTCTGTTTCTATCTGGCCCAGGGTTTCTTGGGCCACGCGGGCCAGGCTGCGGAGTTGCGCCGGGGTTTCCGCGGGCGCGTTGGCGAGTGGGCAGCCCCAAAATGGGTGCTGCGCCGGAACGCCGATTTGCGCCAGACATTGCTGGAGGGTCTGAACCTGCGCCAGACGTTCGGCAAATTGCGCCGCCGACCAGGCGGCAATGCCGGGGATGGTCAGGGCGGGCGGTTCCTGATCGGTCAGCAGGGCGGCCAGGTTGAGGCGGTGGCCGTAGGCGTCGTAGAGGGAGAGGCCGCTGTCGCCGATGGGGTCGTTGATGGCGTGGCTGTAGGCGTTGAGGTGGTCGCGGATGGCTTGTAGTTGGGGCAGGTGGGGGAAACGGCCGTCTTCTTTGGGCTGGCCCAGGCGCAGCGTGCGTTCCAATTCGGCCACGAAGGTGCGTTTGGTTGTTTTATGGCTGTGCAGCGCCAGGGCCGCATCGCCCAGGCCCACGTCATCCAGGCGGCGCTTCACCACGTCCAGAGCGGCCATTTTCTCGGCGACAAACAGCACCGTCTTGCCCTGGCCCAACGCTTCAGCGATGAGGTTGGTGATGGTTTGCGATTTGCCTGTGCCCGGCGGCCCCTGAATGACGAGATTGTGCCCGGCGTTGACGTCCAGAATCGCCAGGGTTTGTGAACTGTCGGCTTCGATGACGCGATGGCTTTGCGCCAGATGAACGTGGCTGTCTATGGCGTCGTCGGCGGGGAGCTGCCGGCCGGGTTGGGGCAAATCGTGCGGGGCGAGCAGGGCGTGGAGGATGGGGTGGTCGGCGGGCGGGTCGGTTTTCCAGTTGGCGGCGTCCAGGTCGTCTACCATCAGGAGTTTGCTGAAGGAGAAGAAGCCGAGGGAAACGGCCGTGTCGTCCACCTGCCAATCGCCCATTACTTGCACCGCCTGACGGACGGCGGCAAAGTAGGCGGGTAAGTCCAGGGTTTCGTCTGCCGGTAAAGGCGGCAGGTCCAGGCGAAAATCGAGGGAGAGTTTGGCGCGGAGGGCGGCGTTGTCGCCCACGTCGCCGCCGGTGGCGTGCAGGCGGAAGCGGCTGGTGGCGTCGTCCCGCAGCAGTTCGGCGGGGACGAGCAGCAGCGGGGCGCGGCGCAGGGCAGCGCTGGCCTGTTCGCGCCAGAGCAGCATCCCCAAAGCCAGATAAAGGACGTTGACGCCCTGTTCTTCGATGTATTCACGGGCCGCGTCGTGGGTGGTGAGCAGCCGTTTTTGCAGTTCAGGGTCGCTGTAGGCGGTTTGCAAGCGGTCGTCGGTGTGGGGGTCTGGAGCCAGTTCGGGTGGCTGGCCGGATGGGGAGTCGCCGTTAGCGCCGGCCGGTAGAAAGCTGAAGGAACGGCCGTTTTGCACCAGGTGTTGGTAAATGGGTAACGGCCGTTCGTCCACAATGTCCAGGCCGCGCGCCGCCAGGGTGCGGTAGTTGAGCAGGGGATTGCGCAGTCCCAGGTCAAGCAACTCACGGCGGGCGGCTTCCAGCGTGGCGGCGGCGTTGTTCATGCGGAGATTGTATCAAGGGGAACGGCCGTTGGCTATGGTAGCCAACGGCCGTTGGGCCGGGGGGATTGGATTTGTTAACCGCCGGCCATCGCGCCGACAAACAGAAAGGGTTCTGTACCGGCCGCTACCTCGCCCGGCAGCGGCGTGTCCGGCGGGGTGTGTGATAAATCTTGACCACAGGCGAAGAAGCGGATGAACGGCCGTCTCTGCTGCGTACTGTGGTCTCGAATTGTCCCGCGCAGCATCGGGTACTGCGCCTCCAGTTCATCTAAAATCGAGCGTTGCGTGATCGGTTCTTCAGGCTGGAGATGGACCTCTTTGCCGACTTTTGCCAGCGTCCGCAAATGATGTGGCAGAACAACGCGGATCATGGCAGCGTCTGGACTTCGACGGAAAGCACGGCAGGCAAATCGCGGACGATGGGCGACCAGTTGTCACCGGAATCGGCCGATACGTACACCTGCCCGCCGGTGGTGCCAAAGTACACGCCGCAGGAATCGAGTGAATCCACGGCCAGCGCATCGCGCAAAATATTGACATAACAGTCGCTTTGCGGCAAACCGTTTGTCAACGCTTCCCACTCGTGGCCTCCGGTCCGGCTGCGGTAAACCCGCAGTTTGCCATCCGGGGGATAATGTTCCGCGTCGCTTTTGATGGGGATGACGTAAACGGTGTCTGGTTCATGCGCGTGAACGGCGATGGGGAAGCCAAAATCGCTGGGCAAGTTGCCACTGATCTCGTGCCATAGTTCACCGGCATTATCACTGCGCATAACGTCCCAATGTTTTTGCATGAACAATACTTCAGGGCGTGCCCGGTGCATGGCGATATTGTGGACGCAGTGGCCTACTTCGGCCGTAGCGTCGGGCAGTTCATAAGGCGATAACAGCCCCTGGTTAATGGGCTGCCACGTTTGCCCGCCATCATCGGTACGGAACGCGCCCGCGGCCGAGATAGCCACGTAAATTCGGTTGGGATCGCCTGGGTCCAGGATGATGGTGTGCAGGCACATACCGCCCGCCCCCGGCTGCCAGAGATTCCCCTTCACACCGCGCAAACCGGGAAGTTCCTGCCACGTTTGGCCGCCATCGGTTGAGCGGAACAGGGCAGCGTCTTCGACGCCGGCGTACACAGTATCGGGATCGGTTGGCGACGGTTCAAGGTGCCAGACCCGCTTAAACTCCCATGGGTGCTGTGTGCCGTCATACCACTGGTGGGTCCCAGGGACGCCTTCATAAGGAAACTCGTTGTTTACCGGCTCCCACGTTTGGCCCCCGTCGTCAGAGCGCTGAATGAGCTGCCCAAACCAACCGGTGGACTGCGAGGCATACAATCGGTTCGGATTCACGGCCGATCCCTTGATGTGATAAATTTCCCAGCCGGCAAAATGCGGGCCGCTCACGTCCCACTTTTCCCGCTTTGCATCTGACGTCAGAATGAACGCACCTTTGCGCGTTCCGACCAGTACCCGTACACCGCTCATGGTTCTCTCCTTGTCTTGTGTTTCATGCGCTTTTTTGTGGCGCATAGCCGGTAATCATTTGGCCCCCTTTTGCTGACTCGATAAATTGCCGGTACGCATCAGACCCCTGGCGCCGGTCGGCGACTTCCTCAAGGGAATGGCCGTGTACCTACTTCAGAGTGCATAACGCCTGGCGAATTTCTCCCAGGTGATAAGCGGTGTGGACGATGGTGGCGATGGCCCCGCCGATTTCCTGTTCGCTGGCCCATTCGGGCGTGTCGTTGATGAGCGTTTTGATGCGATCATAGCTCTGGCGCAGGGATAACTTGAGGCTTTCCCATTCTGCGGGGGTAACGGCCGTTGTCTCGCGCCAGATCTTATCCCAATCCTGCCGTTCAAATTGCTTCGTGCGCACGCTTTTTTCCAGCACGTCCAGATAAAAAGCCACGTGTTTTACCTGCGCTGCCAGCGTAGCGCATTTGTTGCCCACCGGGACCGATGCTTCTTCGGCGGAAATTGTGGCTAACGTCTCAAACATGGATGTGCCCCTGTCTAGAAAATAGCCGTGTACGTTGTCGAACGTTTCATCGAGCAAGCCGTAAAGTGCGTCGGTAAAATGCCTGGCTTCAATCATTGTGGACATAAGCGTCTTCCTTGTGGTATGGGTCTGAATGTGGGTTTACCGCTTACAATGCGTGCAAATGGAAACGGCGGAGATTTTGTTTGTGGTGATGTGGGTACGTAGAGTCACAAGTATAGAACGTGCGTTCCACAAAGTCAAGGTTGTCTCACACACTTTCTTTCATCACTTGTGAATCAATTCACCCAGGCCACGCGCTCGGTCTCGGCTGTGTCGTAACCGCCTAGATCGTAAATGGCCTGGTGTGCTTCCGCCTGGCTGAGCCATTGCGCCAGTGACTGTACGCCGGGCTGCTGCCATACGTCTTCCGGCATCACCAGGTAGGTTACTTTCAATTTTGCGGATTATCCATTATGATGTGCAAGAGTTAGCATTTGCAAGTTTCCTGCACCGTTGGACATCACGTTCTTTTCTGTATCCCTACTCCGAACAACACAGCCATTTCAAACCTTTCATGAGTTCCAACATGGAGTAGCGGAAAAGATTCGCAGCCGTCGTTTATTTAAAGCACACCCGACGAGAGGCTGCTCCCAATTTCGACTCAGTTATGTTTAGCAGCCACTGTGTCTGGCGATACGCCGAAAAGACTTCTATTTTTCCTGGGACGCGATTTTTAATCAGCGTTCAGTGTTTGCGTTTGTTGTTTCTATCCATAGATTTCATGGGCGCGGTACACCCCCGCGCATGAAAGCCGGGGAACGCCGCCATCTCGTCGGCGGGATGGCGGCGCGCCTACATTCTCAGGAGGCAAAAATGAAAACGAAAGTATCCGTGTATCTGGTGGCTGTCGTAGCGGTGGTTGCTTTGGCGGCGGTCTTTGTCTGGGCGTTGGCCTGGCCGCAGCCAACGGCCGCTGAAGTGGCTCAGCCATTGGCCCCGGCCGTTGCGCCAGTTAGTACAGGCTTTACATACCAGGGGTATCTGGATAACAGTGGCAGCGCGGCCAATGGCGTCTACGATTTTACGTTCGAGCTTTATGACGCAGATGTTGGTGGCGTGCAGATTGGCAGCACGGTGAATCTGAATGCTATCCTGGTGCAGAATGGCCTGTTTACGGTGGAACTGGATTTTGGCGCAGCGGCGTTTGGTCAGAATGCGCGCTGGTTGGCGATTGCGGTACGGCCGTCTGGCGGCGGCGCATTTACCCCATTAAGTCCGCGGCAAGAGCTGCAACCCGCCCCCTATGCCCTGGCTTTGCCCAACGTGTATACCGACGAATCGCAGGCATTTGTCGGCGTTGGGCGTAATTTCCGGATTTCCGGCAATGAAGTCTTTGGCGTTCGTGCTGTCACGAGCGCCAATCAATATGGTGGCATGTACGTGGAAACAAGCGACGCCACCGGCTGGCCGTTTTATGGATATGCCACCAACGGCTCATTTCGCGCCTGGAGTTATTACAATGGGGCCAACGGTGATTGGTATTTATACAATGCCGGTATTCGCCTGGCCGTCCCCAACGAAGGCGGCTTGCGCATCGGGCCAAGCGCCGATTACAGCCTGGTCATCAGCAATACCACCGGCAGCGATGGCATCCGCATTTACGACACGGGCGACGACAGTATCCAGATAGGCAGCCCGCCGGACGTTGCCAATTATGGCGTGTATATCCCCAGCCCTGGCGTATCTACGTATGGTATCTGGTCGAATACAGCGAACGCCAGTGGGGAGTGGGCGTTTTATAGCGTGGATAATATTCAGGCCGGTAACGTGTTTGCCCACGCCTATTCGCTGGTGGCAAAGGTAACGGGGGAAACGGCCGTATCCGCCGGAGACGTTGTGGCGGTAGATGGCCTGACCGATCCGCTGCCAGGGGCGCAAAATGCCCTCCCCCTGGTGCGTTTGGCCGATGAGAAACAGTTCGCGGGCGTCATTGGCGTGGTAACGGGGCGGTTGGTCTATGAGGTTGCGCCGGGCAAAGAAGAGGAAGGGGAGATGTCTTTGCGCAGCGGCCAAGGCCCGGCCAATCCCGGCGACTACGTGGCCCTGACGATTTATGGCGTGGCGGAGGTGAAATTGCAGCCGGGCACGGCCGTTCAGGCCGGTGATCGTCTTACTGCGTCGGCGGTGGCGGGTGTGGCACGGCCGTTACAAACGCGCACGCTAGAAGGCATGATCGTCACCGAAGGCGCGCAAACCATTGGCATCGTTTTAGCGCCACCGGCGGCCGGACAAGACACAGTTTCTGTGTTTGTGACGCTGCGTTAGGGAGGCGACCCATGAAGCTGAAACGAATGATTATCTTCCTGCTCGTGCTGGTTTTGTGCCTGACGGCCGTAGCGACGCTGCTGGCGCTGCCGGGACTGGCGCCAACCAGTTTATCTATTCCCTGGTGGACGGTAGATGGCGGCGGTGGTACAAGCAAAGGGGGCGCGTTTAGCCTGAGCGGCACGGCCGGTCAGGCCGACGCTGGCCAGATGACTGGCGGCTCCTTTACCCTGTCCGGCGGCTTTTGGAACAGGGAAACAGGCGGCATCGGTGGCGGTGAGGCCCGGCAGGTGTATCTGCCTATTGTTAATAAATGAGCGTGGTGAATCGGACGATTGCATCCGACAATTCTGGCATGTAACCTGGACGAGCCAGAAGAAGCTTTTCCACAGATTCTTAATCGGTGAAATCTGTGTAATCTGTGGAAAAGCTTCTTGCATAGTGAGCAAGGACGCTAAAACCTACAGGTGCTCAATCTCAATGTCAAATAACTGCGTTACCATCTCAATGTCGGCCAGATGATGCCCGGCCATGAGCAGGTAATGATGGGACGAGAGGGTTTTGAGCATGTGACGGCCGTCTGGAACCTTTAACACCGCCCCATTCAAACAATCCGAGTTGGCATAATTGGCATAACCGGTCAACTCGCCTTCGGTGATGGTTAGTTTGTTCATGGTCGGGTGGAGCTTCGCCAGCGTCATGTTGCCTTCCGGCAGGCGGGCGTCAATCGCCGTCGCATTTTCGTCTACAATCGCCAGCACCTTCGAGCGCAGCGTCCACTCCGTTGCAAACGCGGGCGGCACAACGCCCAAATAACCGCAATGCGCCGCCAGAATATGGTCGTTGGGATTCCCTGCCACTTCCGGGAAGTGGGGGATGCGCTCATGCTTCAGCGCCGCCTGCCCCATCAGGAAGGGGTACAAATTGGTCATCATGATCGGCATTCCCAGCGATTTGTGCAGCAGGTACTTGGTGATCATGGACATGGTATCCGCTTCGCAGCCCCAGATCAGCCCGCGCTCCTGGTACAACATACTCCAGGCCAGGCAGGGCGTTGTGTCGGAGAAGTGGGATTCGTTCAGGCAGTTGATGCCCACGCCGCGAATCGCCGGGTCGTTTTCCAGTTCGCGTTTGACGGTGATGTAGATTTTGATGGCGCTGAGAAGCTGCTGGTTGGTAACGGCCGTGCCCCACTGCCACTCTTGCCACACGGCCTCCGCTTCGGCGTCGGGTATCGCTTTGGCGACGGCCGCCATCTCCTTGAAGCTCTTTTTGACGATGGTCACGCCAAATTTCGCCATCATGCGCTGCGTGCATTCATCTTCCCACCAATAGAAGCGCTTGAAGATGCTGGCCTGGAAACCCGCGCCTGGATTGTCCTGGTACACCAGGAATTTCGTGTGCCGTAGTTCCCGCTTCACGCTCAGGGCGCGGCACGCCTTTTTTGTCTGTTCCAGACTGTACGGCGCGATGATGTTCATCCCTTCTTCGCGCAAATAGCTGGCGATCTCCCAGTCCCACATCAACACCGTGCCAAACTCCGAAGTCACAGTGAGGATAGGCAGATCAATCTGCTTGAATTCGTCCAGCCGCCGGTAAGCTTCGCCCAAAAGCTGCGGGAAGATGATGGCTTCCGCTTCCGGCAAAGGCGAACCCAGCGGCAGCGGCGCTAAAATTTCAGCCTCGTCGGCCAGTTGTTCCTGCAAAATCGCCAATTGGACGTCGAATTCGGCGTCACGGCCGTCGAAAAATAATGGGATCAAACGTGCTTTCATGGTTTCTCTCCTCTAAAAATGGGAGAGCGGACGGGACGTCCGCTCTGGCAGGCGGGACGCCTGCGCTCCCAGGGTATTACTTCGTCGTCGCCGCCGCCTCATCCAACTGGCGGAACAATTCCGGCGTAATTTCCACGTGCAACACCTGGCCCACCACCTGCGACCAGCCATGGACAAAATAGACCCAACCATCCTCCACGCGCAAATTGCGCGACGCCACTTGCCGCAGCGCCTGGTGCATAAAGTCCAGTTCGCCGCGATAGTTAAACTCCCAGGCGATG
>CALFEW010000614.1 GCA_937958365.1 uncultured Chloroflexota bacterium
TTATCAAGATTCTACTTGAACCCCACGCCAGAAGGCAATATGGTCTTTGATGTTTCGGGCTGCCGGTTTGGGATCGGCGTAATACCAGGCCGCGCCGACGTTGCGCTTGCCGTCAACGACGACATCGTAATAGCTGGCAACGCCTTTCCAGGCGCAAATGGTGCTGCTGGCGTTTGGCTGAAAATATTCCTGTCGGATGCTGTTGGCTGGAAAATAATGGTTGCCTTCAACGATTTCGGTTTGATTGCTTTCGGCGATAATGACGCCATTCCAGATTGCTTTGGCCACGTGGTTATCTCCTTTTGGGTGGGGGAATGTGTTTGGGTTTTGTTTTTTTGGGTTGTTCAGGCGACCGGTGGGAAGTCGGTTGGGAAATCGGCGCGCAAAATGCGAACGAGGGCTTCGTAAGCCTGAAGGCAGTCGGGGCACAGGTCCAGGTGGCGCTGGACGTAGGGCATGAGCATGGCGGCTTCCTCATGACTGGCGACGAGTTCGGCGTATTCGTCCAGCAGATCAAAGGTTTCTTCACAGCAGTACATGCCCTCATGGGTGTGTTCAAGCATGTGCATGAGATGTTTGATATGTTCTTCACTTAGGCCGGATGGCGTTGGCAGTACAGCCTGCGAGGGCGAGTGAGTTGGGCCAGATTGTTCAATCATTGTCTGTTTATCCGTTTGATTGCCGGTTTTGTGCATCACTATCTTCGCAGATTTCAAATTGGACGCGGATTTTCGCGGATGCGGCGGATAAACGCCGTTTTTTGACCATTTTATCCGCGAAAATCTGCACTATCCGCGTTTATCCGTGTACCGTTCTGCAAAAGTGCAAAGATCGTGTGAATAAGTCTCTGCGTTTTGGCATAAAATTTTGCCGCTTGTTTCTTTGACGAATTGGGTTGTTTACTTCTTACCCACTTTCCGGTCTGGCTTTGTGGCCAACCAGATGGTTATTCAAACAGAGCGAGTATATCTTCAGGCGTGAGGCCGTCAGCGGCCAGGCGTTGTTTCAGGCGCAGCCGGGCGTCGTGGAGCAGTTTGTAAACGGCGTTGGGTTTCATATCCAGTTGGCGGGCGACTTCCGCGGTGGGCAAATCTTGCAGGACGGCCGTTTCCATGACCGCCCGCTGCTTATCCGTAAGCTCCTCGGTGATCATGCGCTGAACGTGGACCAGCAGTTCTGCTCGTTCAGTGGCATTTTCCGGTTGCGGCGCCGGGTCGGCAATGAGTTTGGGCGTGTAATCCCCGTCATTGGCGGCCGTTAAGCCATCAAGAGAGGTATCTTGCCATCGTTTTCGCCGCAGTTCGGTCAGGGCAACGGAGAGAGCTATTTTATGCGCCCAGGTGGTGAACTGGCTGCGGCCGGCAAAACTATTCAGGTTATCCAATATTTTTAACAGGGCTTCTTGCACAAAGTCTTCTGCCTGAGTGGAAAATTCGAGTGCAGATGGGTTGACCTGGTTTAGAAGGCCGCGCTGTAAGCCGACGAGCAAGATTTGCTGTAAATCGGCGATGGCCGCCTCATGGGCAGGGCCGTTGGCGGCTAGATCCTCAAGCCATTGCTCGTTTGTTCGTTTAGACACTCGCGTCCCTTTGTGTTAAGTGCAGTTATGATTATCAGGCGCTTCCGATAATAGTAATCGTCTGGTATTTGTGTCCCGTACATGGAGTACTGACGGCGGAACACGTCATTCAGGCATTAGTTGTATCCGCAATGTGGCCTGTCGGCAAAACAAAACGTTGGTTAAGCGTCTGTTAAGGGGCATTGTAACATCTTCCACATAAGTTACTATTTAGATGCCTGATCAATCAGGTTTGTATTGTCAGAAGGCTTCGTAAACAGTCACCGGGAATCGTAGGGATTGGCTTCTGGTATAACAAGATTCTGGTAACGCTGACAATTGAATGACGCCCGGTGCTGAAAGTGGAGAAACTCAATGAGTTCAGTCAATGGCAATCGTGGTGAAATCTTGGTTTATGGGACGAAGTATTGTCCAGAATGCCATCGCACAAGATACTTTTTGGAGGGGAATGGCATTGATTATGTGGAGATTGACGTGGATCGGGATGCTGAGGGGCTGGCTTTTGTCCGACGAGTGAATCATGGGCATCGTGTTGTACCCACTGTCGTATTCCCGGATGGCACCATTTAC
>CALFEW010000615.1 GCA_937958365.1 uncultured Chloroflexota bacterium
CCTTTTGAATTCGGTTTATTGATTTCGGATTTCGGCGTGCAGAATGAAGGGAGAGGATGATGGGCTAGAATGGATAAAAGTTTCGGCTGTAGCCGGTTAACGAGAGCTTTTCGGCCACCTTTATGACTCTATGGCCATCGAGCGTTCAAACTTCCGGTAACCGAGATACGCCAGCCCAATACTAAAAAAGTATAGCAGCAGCAGTGGGGCCATCGTCAGCAGCATCGTCACGGGATCAATGGACGGCGTAATGGCCGCCGCCAGCACCGCCACGCCCACCACCGCCACGCGCCATTGGTCGCGCAGCATGGGACCATTCACCAGCCCTACAATGGACAGCACGTAAATGATCACCGGCATCTGGAAGCTGACGCCCAGCCAAAAGAGCATCGCCAGAATAAAACCGATGTATTCTTGTCCGGTCCAGTCGGTCTTAAACACTTCAGGCATGAACGAGGAAAGGAAGGAAACGGCCGCGGGAACCAGCACAAACCAGGCGAACAAAATACCCAAAATGAACAAACTCAGGGCAGCCGGGATGAACAGGTAAACGTAGCGCCGTTCTTTTTTGGTCAGACCAGGGGCAATAAACAGCCAGAACTGGTAAAGGATAACCGGCATAGATAAGATGAAGCCGGATACCAGGGCAACCTTAAAAAAGGTTTCGATCCCTTCTGTGGGACGCAGGGTTTGTAACTGCGCGTCGTAGGGTTTGAGCAAAAAGAGGAGGATGTCTTGAGCAAAGATAAAACTAACGACGGTTCCAACAATCAGGGCTACCGCCGCCCAGGTAAAGCGCTTCCGCAGTTCATTGAGATGCTCCAGGAGCGACTGCTCGAGGAAAGGTTCCTGAGTTTCTTCGATTTTGCTCATGACTCGGGGTCATCCGCCACGTCAATAGGCTTGGGCAGCGGCGTCGGGCTGCCGTTGGTGACGGGTGGCGATGGGGGCAGTTGGTCGGCAAGTCTGGGCGGCCGGATCGTGTTTTCGACTGCTTTTTGGCTGTCTTGGAGGGCGCGACGGCCGTCGTCAAATGGTTGTGCCACCACAGAAGTCACCTCGCGGCGCAAATCGGCCACCTGTCGGCGGAGTTCTTGCATTTCTTTCATGGTTTCGCGCAAGTCGCCGCTGCCGTCCGCCGCGTCCAGTTCGGCGTTTAGCTGGCGCGAAAACGTGCGGGCAACACCCTGCAATTGGGCTGTTGTCTTGCCCAACCAATGGGCCACCTGACGAATCCGGTGCGGCCCCATCACAATGCCGGCCAACACCAGGATTAATACAAGTTCCGACGCGCCTATGCCGAAAAAGCTATCCATACTTTATGCAAATCCTGGAAAGTTCTACAGGAACGCGAATGAAAATAGCCTGTGAAAAATGGAAGATTAAAGATTCAAAATGGACCAAACCCCAATCTTTCATCTTTAATCTTTGTTTTTTCGCTTCCTGAAGCTCTAACAGTCAATCGCCACGCTCTACTCGGATTTGTTTTCCTTGTCGGACTCTTCTTTTTTGGCATTGCTGTCCTGGCCTTCTTGCATCCCTTCGCGGAAAGCCCGGATGCCTTTGCCCATTTCGCTGCCCAGTTTACTGATGCGACCGACGCCAAAAATCAAGACGACAATCACCAGAATAATGACCCATTCCCAGCCACCTAATGTCATGTCAGTTCTCCTCAAAAGTGTAAGGCGATCTGGAGATCACCCAGACGAATTGCAAATTATTGAAAGCGATTAAGGATTGATGATTGATGATTGCCAGTCTTGAGTCTTTGATCTTCAATCTTCAGGAAGATGTCACTTGATGACCCTGGTAAATAACCTAAAGGCCATTATAACAAAAAGCGGCATGAAGTAACGGCCGTTCTAATTGTCCTCTCCCCCATCCGGCGGGCAGGCAACGGTGACATCACGATAAAGCAAGAACCAATCGGCCAGCGTTTTGTACCGGTCGCGGGGCTGGTTGATAAGGCCGATTTCCGCTTCGTTCACGGCCGTACTCAGCGCATACGTATACACATCCTGGTACAAAGTCAGCGCGGGCAGCTCCTGGTCAAAAAAGCGCAAGAAGGTGTCGTAAGACGGCCGTCGCTCTTCCATGCCCCACACCTGCCGCCCCTGTTCCAGCGCCTCGCTGGCCCGGCGATTGTTCCAACCGGTGTAATTTTGCCCGCGCACAATCGCCTCCTGGCTCCAAAAATCGTACATATCGGGATCGCCAGAGGGCGTCAACGTCACCAAAGCCGCGTCGTAAGCGCCATCGGCCAGCAGTTGGCGCAGTTCGGCGACGTTTTGCGCCAGGGTGATTTGCGTGTCAATCCCTACGGCCGCCCATTGCGCCCGGATGGCTTCGGCGACGGCCGTTTGCTGCGGCGTATCCAGGGCAATCAAAACCAGGGTTAATGGTTGTCCCTCTTTTTGCCGTACCGAGGAATCGGCGGCAAATGCCCAGCCGGCCGTATCCAACAACGACGCGGCCGTCGCCGGATCATATACTTTCGTCGTGGAAACGCCCGGATTAAACGCCCAGTTAGAGGGCAAATAAGGCCCGTCGAAACGTAAACCCTGGCCGTTTAAGGCCACGTCCACCAACGCCGCACGATCCAGCGCCGCCACCAACGCCTGCCGACCAGACAAAGCACGCCCCAACTCATGGGCTGATTCACGCAAATTAAACCACAGCGCCGTGTATGTTGGTTCCGGGGCGGTAAACAGCCGCACGTCCGGGATCGCGGCGACAAATGGCAGGGCTGCGGCGCTCACGCGGTTGATGGCGTGGATTGCGCCCGCCGCAAATGCTTCGATGAGTTCGGTCTCGTCCGGGAAAAACTGAAATTCTAACGCGGTGATTTGGGTCCCCTGTCGCCAATCGGCCGGATTGGGAAGCAGCCGGAGACGGCCGTTCTCTTGCCAGTTCAGGCTGGGGTCCACCATGAAGGGTCCGGTCCCCACCGGGGCCAGGTTAAAAGCTGCCTCCGGTAGGTCCGCCGCCGTCACATCGGCCAATAAGTGGGCGGGCAAAATGCCGGTGGTGGTGGCGTCCAAAAAGGGAGAATAAGGCTCCGGTAAAACAAATTCCACCGTGCGCTCGTCAATTTGCTGGATG
>CALFEW010000616.1 GCA_937958365.1 uncultured Chloroflexota bacterium
AGCGGAATGTAGCTGAGCAGGGCGTTGGCGTTGACGAAGCCGCTCATCAGGCTGGAAGGGCCGTTGCGCCAATTCGTGTAGCAGGCCAGCCCAAAGACCGCCCCGACGGTGGGTGGTTGCAGGCTGGTCACAAGCTGCGCCAGCGCGTCCCGCGCACCCGCGTTTTTGGCATGATTGATTCCCTGGAATCGCTGCGGCGCAGCGGGCGCGTGAATTGGGCGCAGTTTGGCCTGGGCACCTTATTACAAATCAAACCGGTCATGATGATTCGCCAGGGCGACGTCTCCGTGGCGGCCCGCATCCGCACGCGCAAAAAAGCCCTCAGCCACACCATTGAGATGGTCCAGCAACTTGGCCCCTTCGAGCGCCTGTCCATTATTCACGTCAATGCGCCTGAAGCGGCCGCAGAACTACGCCAGATGACGGACGGCGTTTTTTCCACCGCCCATCCACCGATGACGATGGGCATCACGCCGGCGATTGGCACACACCTGGGCCTGGGAGCCGTGGGATTTGCCTGCATCGCAGCACAAGATGAATAACCTCTATGACACGATCATTTAACAGACTACAACGTGTATTGGATTTAGAAGCACAACAAGGCTACCAGAACAAAGCTGTTGTGGGTGGTATCCGGCAGTTTGCCGTCTTTTGGGTGGAGCAGGCCCGCGCTGACGCCGGCGACGAATTGGACCAGGCCTTGGTGGAACAGGTAGCCGAAGTGCTGATGGATTACGGCCGTCTGCCCGGCCCGGAAGCGCGTCAAAAAGCCATCCAAAGCCTTCAAGATAGTTTACAACGGCGGCAAAAGCGCCTCGGCAGTTCCAGTGCCGCGGCCCCGGTGGCAAAACCCAGCCCGCCGTCACCACCCGCCAGGAAACAGCAGCCGCCGCCGCCAGCTCCCGCCCCCGCGAAAGAAGAAATCGAAGAAGACGACGGCGAATTTGAAGAAACACAACCGGATTCGGCAAAAGGGAAGAAACGGCCGTCTACCCCACCTCCCTTACCCCAGGCCGATCCCGACCCGGTTGGTCTGGCGCAGCCCACCACTTCCCTGAAAGGCGTCGGCCCCAAAATTGCCCAAACCCTGGAAAAATTAGGCGCGCAAACCATCTGGGACCTGCTCTTCCTCTTCCCCCGCCGCTACGACGACTATACCCTGATGAAACCCATCAAAGACCTGGTCTACGACGAACAAGTCACCATCATCGGCACGGTGTGGGAAACCCGCGCCCGGCGCGTGCGTGACAACCAGGTCATGGTGCAATCCATGATTAGCGATGGCAGCGGAACCGTCCAGGTCACCTGGTTTAACCAGCCCTGGCTGGCCGAAAAGTTAAAAGCCGGAATGCAGGTGGTTATTAGCGGCAAAGTAGACCAGTTCCTGGGCCGCCTGGTGTTCAATTCGCCAGATTGGGAGCCACTGGATATGGACCCGTTGAAAACCCGCCGGATTGTGCCGGTTTACCCACTTACGCAAGGGCTGAACAGCAACCGGATGCGCGACATTATGCGTGCGGCCGTTTCCCATTGGAGTCCGCGCGTGCCGGAATCTTTGCCGGCCGCCATACGCCAGCGCCAGGAACTATACTCCCTGCCCCAGGCCATCAGCCAGACCCACTTCCCTGAAAGCCAGGAGACTTTGTACCACGCCCGGCGGCGGCTCATTTTCGACGAATTGTTCCTGCTGCAATTGGGGATGCAGGGCTTCCGGCGCGATTGGCAGGCGCAGCCCGGCTTCCCGCTGGTTTTTGCTGAGGAGTCGTTGACCCCATTTTACGAAAGCCTGCCCTTTGCCCTCACCGGCGCGCAGCAGCGGGTGATCGGCGAAATCGCCGCCGACGTGGCCCGCGCCGTTCCCATGAACCGGCTGTTGCAAGGCGACGTTGGCTCTGGCAAGACAGTCGTAGCCGCTTCGGCCATGTTGATGGCGGCCACAGCCGGCGCGCAGGCCGCCCTGATGGCCCCCACGGAAATTTTGGCCGAGCAGCACTATCAAGGACTGAGCAAACTGCTGACGCCGCTGGGTATCAACGTCTGTTTGCTCACCGGCAGCACCCCGGCGGCCGAAAAAGCGCGCATTTACGCCGAACTGGCCGACGGAACCATCCACGTAGCCATCGGTACGCACGCGCTGATTCAGACCGGAGTACAGTTCCACAAGTTGGCGCTGTCAGTGATTGACGAGCAGCACCGCTTTGGCGTGGACCAGCGGCAGGCGCTGCGCGACAAGGGCGTGCCCACCGCTGATGGCGCGGCGAATCCCCACGTATTGGTGATGTCGGCCACGCCGATTCCGCGCACGCTGGCGCTGTCGCTTTATGGCGACCTGGACCTGTCGGTATTGGATGAGATGCCGCCCGGCCGGCAAGAGATCAAGACGCGCTGGCTGCGGAACAGCGAACGGGAACGGGCCTATGCCTTTGTGCGGCGGCAGGTGAAGGCGGGGCGTCAGGCTTACATCATCTACCCGCTGGTGGAAGAATCGGACAAGATTGACGCCAAAGCGGCTGTGGCCGAGTATGAACGTTTGCAGACCGAGGTTTTTCCTGATTTGCGGGTGGGGTTGATACACGGCCGTCTCAAATCCGACGAGAAGGAAGCGGCCATGCGCGCCTTCTACAGCGGCGAAACCCACATTCTGGTCGCCACGTCGGTCATTGAAGTGGGCGTGGACGTGCCCAACAGTACGGTGATGGTCATCGAGGGGGCGAATCGCTTTGGCCTGGCGCAGTTGCACCAGTTTCGTGGGCGCGTGGGGCGTGGTGAGCATCAA
>CALFEW010000617.1 GCA_937958365.1 uncultured Chloroflexota bacterium
ACGCCAGCAGAGGTAAACGTCACGGCCGTTTCTATCTGAGAGAAAATCCAGCAACCCGACGTTGATGTCCTTCACCACACAACCCATGCCCAGCAGTTGCTCAATCAGACGGCCAATGACGACAAAATCTCGCGCCATCTCTGACGGGATCGGACCGCCCGCATCCAGGTTCAAATCAGACAAAAGTGGTTCGACTTGTTGATAAAGCAAAACAACTCTGGCTCGTTTCTCCAACAATTGGGCCATGATAGGCTCAATGGTGGGCAGCAAGGCATTTGCTTCAGCAACGGTAAAATATTTCGCAGGCACGTCGGCCCTCCAACTTGTTGAATGATGGAAGATAGCAAAACGGGGCGAACTACTGCGCCCCGCTTAACAGACCATCATTTTAAAGCCGGCAATTAACCACAACTGCTGCAACCACCACCGGCTGCGCCAGCGCCGCCTTCTGTTTTGAAAGAGGTGCCACAACCACAAGTGGAAACCGCGTTGGGGTTGTCAATTTTAAAGCCGCCGCCCATAATGCTGTCTTCGTAATCAATGGTGGCGTTGGTCAGATACATCATGCTTGTAGGATCTACAAACACTTTGACACCGTCTCTTTCGATGACGTTATCGTAAGGGCGCGCCTCGGCTTCCAGGGCCATGCCATATTGCAGGCCAGAGCAGCCGCCACCGGCAACAAATACGCGCAGACCATAGTCGGGCACGTTCTTTTCCACCAACAATTTACGAACAACACTTAAAGCGGCATCCGTAACATTAATTGTGCTTGTCTGTTCTAATACGTCCATTCTTCACTCATCCTTAATAGTATGCGAGTAAGTCTAGAAGATTTTAGCAAGAAAGCGGACTGGTGTCAATTTTTATCAACTTTTTCTTAATAAGTTAATAGACGGCCGTTTCCCGCCAAATCACCCCCCATTCCACTTAAAAATCCGCCACCACCGGCAAAATTTCCCGGCCAAACACCTCTAGAGGTGTAATCTCATGCACGTTGACCGGCAAGTTAAAGATAACATGGTCAAAACCCAGGTCGGCCAGGCTGCGGCACGTCTCCACAATTTCGGCGGGTGTCCGGTTATATTCTGCATCGTTGACGCCCAGGAAGGCCGAGGTGAGCGCCGTTTTTTCAATGGCAGCATACGGCCGTCCCAGCGCCTCACAATGGCCTTGCAGCACCTCTAATTTGTGCTTCAGCACGTCATTGCCCACGCGGGCGAACAGGTTGCAGGCGTCGGCGTATTGGGCCACAAAGCGCAGCGTCTTCGTCTCGCCCATGCCGCCTAACATGATGGGCGGATGGGGCTGCGAGACGGGCTGCGGCTGGCAAATTGGCTCGGCAAGCTGGAAATGCTTTCCGTTGAAGGGCTGCGTATCGCCAGACCACATCTGGTGGGCAAGCTGCAAGGTTTCTTCCAGCCATTCAAAACGCACTTTAATCTCCGGGAAGGGAAAGCCCAAACCGCGCGCTTCCCGTTCAAACCAGGCCGCGCCCACGCCAAAATAGGCCCGCCCACCGGACAACACGTCCAGGTTCGTGACTTGTTTGATCAAGAAAGCCGGCTGCCGGTAAATGACGCCCGTGACCAG
>CALFEW010000618.1 GCA_937958365.1 uncultured Chloroflexota bacterium
CTCCTCCTACCGCTGCTCCATTGAACGTACATGGGCTGCCATTCGTCGAAAGTCACAAAAATGCCGTCACCAGTTCTCCGCCCCATCTCATCCCTCGGCCAATAAAACCACCCGCCGACCTGCTCGGAAAGTTGCTCCAACCGACGCCACGCCCAGTCCGTTGGGCTACCCTCTGGTGCTGACCGATCTGGGGAACGCCCCCACAGAACATACTCCAGGTCATCAACCCAACACGGTGAAATTTCAGCCGCCATTTCCTGAATCAGTGATGCCAACTCCATTTGGGCCTGTTCCAGCAGTTCCGTTCGCGCCAAATCGAGAACGGCCGTCGCCTCTTCCAGTTGTGGCGGGGAAAGCTCGTTGCCCGCCAGGGTTACAAAGTAACCAAGCCAGTACGCTATTGTTTTCTGGGTAAGCATGTTCTCCTCACTGCGTCACCGTCACCCCACTCAACCCAACGGCCGTTAACCATTCAATCGGGTTCGCGCCCATTGCGGTTGCGATGCCCACCGATTCAAACAGAGCGCCGCGTTCGTCGTAGTACAGGTCGGTAATAGCTGAGTGGTACGGACCAGCATCCGGGTCGCCAGTGAAGACGCGGCAGCCATACACCCGCTCAGCATCCGCCTCATCAAGCAGCCTGAATATGGTGATAACGGCCGTTACGCCATTTACCTGTGCGATTCGGCGTGAGGCCACCCTTTCTTTTTTATAAAGCCCATCAAGTTTCTGGAACATATATCTCCTCTTCTGCTGGCGCTGGAGATAATCTGCCGGCGACATCTTGGTCAGGTGATAGTTACCGCAATTGGGGCATCTGTAATAGTACAGAGGCGTATCGGATTTCCGCTTCGATTCCCGCAGCGCCTTGTTTACGGCCGCCTTCGTGAAATAGGTGCGCTTCGATGCACACGGGTCAGTTGCTATACGCATCAACTTTGCCTCCTGCTGGTTAGCAAACGGCCGTCAGCATACCGACGGCCGTTTGCTAACCGCAAGTCACTATTGCTCAATATCCACAACAGGAGATGTGAAGCGACACCAATCCAATTCCCACGTCTCAAGGTCGTGCTGAAACGGTTCGTCGTTGGCAACGGCCGCCAGGTTCTCTGGCTCTGCACGACAGGACAGGCGTACCGTGTCGCCAACCACAATGCCGAACATTTTGGAGTCCGATATTTTCACAACGACGACAGCATCTTCCAGGTGGGCTGTCTTAATTGCCTCGGTCACTTCGATGAGCAAATCAACCTTCACGTCGCTGGGGGCATACGTAGCGTGGGTAACATTCAAGCGCAGAAGGCTTTTACCATCCATCTGGTAATACGGTCGCTCTACCATCGTCGTGACCGTTTCCCCAGCGTAACCAACAATTTTCTCGACTGGTACGATCATCGGCTCGACGACGCCGGTGATGGAGTAGACGCCAAAGTCAATAGACGTCTGCAACCCAGCACCCCGAATGGATGCAAAACTCTTGTCGCTGTCGCTTTCCGCCACTTGTCCTGAACAGGCTATAGCACCAAGGCAAAGCAACAAAACGATAATGGTAAGAACGAACGTAACGGGGCTGCTTTTTCGGAACATTGTGTATCTCCTCAAATAAACTTTTGTAAACAAAAAGCCGTCCCCCTGCCAAGAAGGGGACGGTCGTCATCTAATCCCAACGATCTAGTTTGTAGGTAAACCGACCCAGTGGCGTTGTTACCCGGAACGTATCAGACCAAAACCGTCCGGTCCCCTCCTTCAACAGAATCCCACAAGCCGAACCGTCTTCAGTGCCTTCTAAACTCGCGGATCTGGAGTAGGCCTCAATCGTGGCGCGAACCGAGTACAGATCCGACTTAAGCAACTCAGGAAACAGGCTCACGGACTTATTCTCCATGTCCAACGCGCCTTCCAGGACAAAAAGAACGCCTTTGCCGTGATGCTCGTACCCTTCTTGCCACATGTTAGGCAGCAAGGCAACGGCCGTTACCCGGCAATAACCAGTAGAAAGACCCCACTGATGCGGCCCAGAGCCGTGGGAGTACACATACCAAGAAAATGGGTTACGATTCTCTGGGTGATCCCACGAGATAATAGGCGGTGCCGAGCCGTCGGCCGCTGTAACCAGAGCGCAGTAGTTGGCCGCCACCAATTT
>CALFEW010000619.1 GCA_937958365.1 uncultured Chloroflexota bacterium
TGAGTGATGAAGCAGGCGCGGCGCACATCAACCGTGCGCCACGCCTGTCATGGCTTCAAATCATGGCTTCAAGATGGCGGGCAGGTAGACCTGATAGTCGCCGTCAACGGCCGTTGTCGTTAAATTACTGACGGCCGTTACCAACCCATCCCCGGCCGACGTGACCGTCACCGTTACGCTGTCGCTGCTGCCATGCAGCGCGGCGAAGGGAATCGTAACCTTGACGGCAATTTCCCGCGTCTCGGCGGCGTCCAGCGTCACGTTCGCCGGCGCTATGGTGGACCAGGCGTTATTGCTGAGGCTGATGGCAAACGAATCGCTAACGTTGCCGGTGTTGGTGAGCGTCAGGGTATAGGTTATGGCTGCGCCGGGTGCGCTGATCTGCTCGGCCGCTGCCGGTGAAAGAAGCAGGCCATAGAGGTTGACGGCCGTTGTCGTCAACGTTGCGCTGGCGCTGACGCCAGCGTCGCCCGCTGATGTCGTCGTCACCTCAACCACATCCGCCGCTCCGCCCGCCGCTTCCGCCGGGATGGACACCGTTACCGTCACGGGAGCCGATTCGCCCGCGCCCAGGCTTGTCGTCAGGGGCAAACCCACGCTCCAACTGTTCCCCGACGCTGTGAAGGCAAAACTATCGCTGAAAACGCCGGTATTGGTCAGCGCCAGGGTGTACGTCACCACACTGCCGGGCAGGCCGGATGCCACTGAAGCTGGCGGAGTCAGGGCCACACCATAGTCGGAGTTGACGGGTGAGATCGGTACAAACATCGGGCCGCTGAAGCAGGGGTAGGTTTCCGGCAGCGGCTCGCCCGACACCGTCCAGCAGTAGTAATGACCCGCTGTGGCATTGGTCGCCATTTGCGGCACGTACCAGACGACAATGTTTTCATTGGCGATGGATTCGGAGTTGACGTAGTTGTGTGGGCCTTGCTGGTGGTCGCTGTTGCAGCAAGTGCCAATTGCGCCCAGGTCGGTATCGCCTTCGGCCGGTTTGTGCCTGGTTACGTAGATGTAGGCGTTGTCGCCCCGCCCGCCATCATCAAACTGCCCGCGCCCTGGCTCCAGATAAAAGCCGGCGTCGGCGCCATCGGAAACGCGCCATTTGTAACCTTCTGGGGTGTAGGGGGCGTCCTGAAGCTGCCAGAATTCCAGGTTGTTGCTCAGCCATTCGGTCCCATTCCAGGTGGCGAAGGAGTCGTTGGCCGGGCCGTTAACAGCGATGTCAATGCGCACGACGGGGCGGTAGGTGGCGTTTGTGCCGCAGCCTTTGCCGTATGAGCCGCTAACAACCCGGAAACGGCCGTCGGCGAAAAACTGCACATGCTGGTCATAACGATAGTTGCAACTGTTGCCCCAACTGCCCATGCGGAAATCTTGCACCACTTCAAAGCCAATTACATGGCTCTGGTTATCCAGCAAATCCAGGATTTGGGTCTCGCCATACGGGTAAATGGGAAAACCGCCGCCGCCGCCACCGCAACCGGTAGAATCCACGTAACCAAAGCTGCCGCTGTAGGCCGCGTGCCATTCCGCCAACTTGATATTGTCGGCGACTGTGACGCCGTTGTAGCTGACCGTGTGGACGCGCAAGCCGTCTGTGCCGGTCGTCTCATAGGCCAACTCCCAGCCATTGCGGCTCACGGTCCCTGGCGAAGGGCAGCCCTGAGGGACGGCCGGGCGTGAAGCGTCCGGCTTGTCAGGCGTGATGTCCGTCCAGGCGATGTCTACCAACTGTTCAGTCGTCAGATCAACAATGGCCCACAAAAAGCGGTCGCCCAGGTTAAAATTGGGCGCGGCGCAAAGGTGACGGCCGTCGCAAACTGTGTCCAACATCCCGGCCGGAACAGGGGCAACGGCCACGTTTTGCGGGCGAAAACCCAACGCCTCTATCACCTTGGGGGCAGTGGTGGCAATTTCCACGGCGCGGTCGGCCAGCCGTTTGTTGATGCCCGGCTGCACGCCCGGCTGGTGCAGTACGTCTAACACTTCTTCTGTGGCGACGTTGACGATGGCTAACACGGCCGCGTTGTCGTCGAAGTTGTAGATTTCTACCTGGTAGCAAACGGCCGTGGCGCAGACGCTGCTTTCCGTTGTGAATTGGCCCATGACGTCACGCACGCCAAAAACCTCGGCGCGGCGGCCCACCGTGTGTTCGATCACGCGGGGGTCGGCCAGCGCTAACGTTTGCGCCAACTGCTGCTCCGCGGTGGCCGTCTGTGACAGCGGCACGGCGACAGACTTGCCGCGCACGGTCTGCACCGGTTTCCACCACAGAAACACGCTGATCAGCGTGATGACGGCCAGGAGAGTAAGCAGCCCAATGGTACGGATTATCGGCTTTCGCTTCATCAATAGCACCTCGTAAAATGGATTTTTCGGTGTGGCGTTATGACCAACTGACTCAAAGATTCATGAGTTTCGCCAGTCAACCGGTTTGCCGGGGTGAATCTGCCGGGAGAAACCTGCTTGTTTGCAGGCGACTGAGATTGTAGCAGGTCAGGCGCTGATCTGTAAAGGCAAGTAACTGTCTGACCATCTAGAAATTACGTGGCGTGGATTGGACCAATCTCCAAGAGTGGTCCAATCGCAAGTGCGTCATCGTTGCGCGACTTTACGCCAGCCGCGCGGCAAATTGGACAAAGAACTCCAGGCTTTCCGGGTTGCGCATGGCCCCCCGTTTGGCCGCCTGCTGCACGTCCATGCCCAACAAAATCTTGCGAATAGGGACTTCCATCTTTTTGCCGCTCAGCGTATAAGGAATCTGCGCCACCTGAATGATTTCGTTGGGCGTGTGGCGCGGCGAAACTTCCTGGCGCAGCTTTTGCACGATGCGCCCGCGTAGATCGTCGTCCAGCGTCATATCCGGCCGCAAGACGACAAACAGCGGCATGTAGGATTCGCGCCCCAACAGTTCCAGGTCTATGATCAGGCTGTCTACCACTTCGTCGAGGGCTTCCACGACGCGGTAGATTTCGCTGGTTCCCATGCGGATGCCCTGGCGGTTGATGGTGGAATCGGAACGGCCGTATATCACACAGCCACCCCGCTCATTAAAGGAAATCCAGTCTCCATGCCGCCACACGCCCGGAAACATCTCAAAATAGCTCTCGGCGTAACGGCTCATCTCCGGGTCATTCCAAAAATAGAGCGGCATAGAAGGCATCGGCTCCGTGATGACCAGTTCGCCTACTTCGTTGATCACCGGTTCGCCGGCCTCGTTAAACGCCTGCACCTTCGCCCCCAACGACGCGCCCTGAATTTCCCCGGCATAAATCGGCAAAATGCGCGCCCCGCCCACAAAGGCCGTGCATAAATCCGTGCCGCCGCTCAACGATTCCAGGGCCAGATCGCCGTTGATGTTGTCGTAAATCCAGCGAAAGCCTTCCATCGTTAAAGGCGAACCGGTGGAGCCAACGCCGCGAATCCGGCTGAGGTCGAAGGTCTGATTGGGGTGAATGCCCGCCTTGATGCCGGCGCTGACAAAAGCCGCCGACGTGCCGAAGTAGGTCATGCCGCTGGCTTCGGCCAGTTCAAACAAGGCGTTCATGTCCGGGTAGCCAGGGCTGCCGTTGTAAACGATGATGGACGCGCCGGAAAGCAGGCTGCCCAGCAGATAATTCCACATCATCCAGCCGGTGGAGGTAAACCAGAAGAAGCGGTCGCCCGGCTTCAAGTCGTTGTGGAAGATGGTGGCTTTGGCGTGTTCCAGCAAGATGCCGCCATGCCCCTGCACAATCGGCTTGGGCAGCCCGGTGGTCCCCGACGAATACAGCACCCACAATGGATGATCGAAGGGAACCTGGGCGAAGCTCATCATGGGCGATGGCGTAACGCCGGCCAGCGCCTCGTCCCACAACACGGTGTTGCTCAGGCCATCGGTGCTGGCGGCCACGTGGGGCACGAGGATGGTGCGCCGGATGGTCGGCAGGGCGGCCTGCAACTCGGCCAGCACATCGCGCCGGTCGAAGGTTTTGCCGCCGTAACGGTAGCCATCTACAGCGATGAGGACTTTGGGTTCGATCTGGCTGAAACGGTCCAGGACGCTGCGGCTGCCAAAATCGGGCGCGCAGCTAGACCAGATGGCTCCCAGACTGGCGACGGCCAGCACGGCCGTTATCGCCTCCGGTATATTGGGCAAATAAGCCACCACCCGGTCGCCGGGCTGCACGCCCATCTCGCGCAAGACCTCGGCCAGCCGGTTGGCCTGGTCATATACCGACTGCCAGCTCAATTCGACCAACGGCTCATCTTCGGCTTTGTAGAGCATCATCGGCCGCTCGTCGGTCATTTGGGCGAAGATGTTTTCGGCGTAATTTAGCCGCGCACCAGGGAACCAGACAGCGCCGGGCATATCCCGACGGGCCAACGGCGTTTCCCAGGGCTGGGAATAGGACAGATGGAAATAATCCCACAGGCTTTCCCAAAAGTCGGCCACGTTTTCAACCGACCAGCGCCACAGTTCGCCATAGGTGGCGGTGTAGACGCGCTTATTGACTGCCAACCAACGCATGTAGGCGGTGAGATTGGCGTTTTCGTTAACGGCCGTATCTGGCCGCCAGAGCAAGGTTTCTTCCTGGTTCTCCGTCATTG
>CALFEW010000620.1 GCA_937958365.1 uncultured Chloroflexota bacterium
CTATTTGCTTTCGCCATTGGTCAATCGCCTGGAAGCGCGTTGGGGCGGTAAACGCGCCCTGGCGACGTTTGTGGTGTATGTGTTGATGGTGTCCATTATCCTGGGCGTTTTGTCTGGAGTGGGGGCGCTTATTTGGGGGCAGGTTCCCCAATGGGGCCAGGAGTTGGGCGATGCGCTGGCGGAGATTGGGCGATGGATTGAACGGCCGTTTGAAATCTTAGGCTTTACCCTGCACCCAGAAATTTTGCTTGAGTACATCCAGCGTTCCACCGGCAATGCGATTACCGCCCTGCCTGTGGGTTCTGGCTGGTTGGGCAGCATCGGTGAAAACTTGCTCCTGAGTTTGATTGTGTTGGTGGGGCTGTTTTATTTGCTGCGCGACGGCCGTGAAATTCCCCCAACCATGATCCAGGCGCTCCCCCCCGCTTATCACGAAGACGCTTACCGGCTCCTGGCGGACCTTGATACCGTCTGGCGCGTCTCTTTGCGCGTACAATTGATCATCTTTGCCATTATCGGCTTTTTGGTTGTTACCAGCACGGCGCTTATCCTTTTGTTGTTCCGACGTGGTTGGCTGCCACTTTCACCCGTCGGCCTGATCATTCTGATTGTCATTGTCTATGCCGGGATTCAACAAATTGATAACTTGTGGCTGCGGCCACAATACATGGGCCACGCCCTGAAACTGCACCCCGGCATTGTCTTTGTCGCCCTGATTGCCGCCCTGGCCCTCACCGGCATCCTGGGCGCGATCGTGATCATTCCCGTTCTCGCCAGTCTGAAAGTACTCGCGCAGTACGCTTACAACAAACTGATGGACAAACCTGCTTTCTCCAACGAAAACCAACAAGCCTGACCCCACATAATCACCCCGGTTCTCCGGCAAAACCTATAAAACGCTAATGGTTTCAGCTCGTTTCCCATGCTAGAATTGCGGGTCGGCTCAAATGAAGCAAATAGTCGGCGCGCACCATCAACCAACCATCTAGCCCTTTCATGACCCGACTACCAGACTACTAGACCCTGGACTAACAGACTATGTCTTTAGACAAAATCGTCGTGCGCGGCGCGCGCGAACACAATCTGAAAAACGTCACCGTCGAGATTCCCCGCGACAAACTCGTCGTCCTCACCGGCATTTCCGGTTCCGGCAAGTCTTCCCTGGCTTTCGATACCATCTTTGCCGAAGGGCAGCGGCGTTACGTGGAATCACTTTCCGCTTATGCCCGCCAATTCCTCGGCCAGATGGAAAAACCCGACGTTGACCAGATTGAGGGGTTGAGTCCGGCCGTTTCCATAGACCAAAAAGGCGTCAGCCACAATCCACGCTCGACGGTGGGTACCGTTACCGAGATTTACGATTATCTGCGCCTGCTGTTTGCCCGTGTGGGAACGCCGCACTGCCCGGAATGCGGCCGTCCCGTCATGCCCCAATCGGCCGAGCAAATTGTGGAAAGTGTGCTGCATATGCCCCAGGGCAGCCGTATTCAGGTATTGGCGCCGCTGGTCAAAGACCGCAAGGGGCATCACCAAAGCGTTTTTGAAGATGTGCGTAAAGCTGGTTTCGTGCGCGTGCGCATCAACGGCGAAGTGCGCCAGGTAGATGAAGAGATCGAGCTGGATCGTTACAAGAATCACAACATTGAAGCCGTAGTAGACCGCCTCATTATCCGGCACGATCCGCACGACGACGGTGAAGAGGCCAAAGCCGACCGCACCCGCCTGACCGATTCCGTGGAAACGGCGCTGGCACTGGGCAGCGGCATTGTCATCATCAACGACGTGACCGATCCGGGTAATGCCACCGACCAGCTTTACTCTGAACATCTTTATTGCCCTTATGATGGCACGAGCATACCGGAAATCGAACCACGCACGTTCAGCTTTAACAGCCCACACGGCGCCTGCCCGGTCTGCCAGGGTTTGGGCACAAAAAAAGAGATGGACGATGACCTGATTGTGCCTAACAAGGATTTGACGCTGGCCGAAGGCGCGATTACCGGCTGGCCGACGGATGACAAGGCAGGGTATTACTGGCAGCTTCTTAAGGCGACGGCCGATCACTTTAAAATCCCTACGAACGTACCTGTGCGTGAGCTAAACGAAGCGCAAATGCACATTTTGCTTCATGGCAGCGGTGAGGAAACCGTCACCGTTACCTACGTTAATCGGGATGGCGATACACGCCACTACCGCACCAAGTACGAAGGCGTGGTGACGAATCTGTGGCGGCGCTATAACGAATCTACGTCCGACTATGTGCGCGATAAATTGGAGAGCTTCATGGTCAATCGGCCTTGCTCCACTTGCAACGGCACGCGCTTGCAGCCGGTCGCCCTGGCCGTGACTATCGGCGACGCGAACATCGCCGACGTGACCCGCTGGGCGGTGGCCCGATCTTTGCCCTGGGCGGAAAAGCTGCGCCAGGATGGCGTGCTCACCGAACGGCAAAAGATGATCGCTAAACCTATTCTGAAGGAAGTTCACGAACGGCTCCAATTTATGATCAACGTGGGGCTAGATTACCTGACGCTGGAACGGGCAGCAGGCACGCTGAGCGGCGGCGAGGCGCAGCGCATCCGCCTGGCGACGCAAATTGGCAGCCAATTGATGGGCGTTCTGTACGTGTTGGACGAACCGTCCATTGGACTGCATCAGCGGGACAATGCGCGCCTGATCCACACGCTGAAAGGGATGCGTGACCTGGGCAATACGGTGCTGGTGGTGGAACACGATGAAGATACGATGCGCGCCGCCGACTGGATTGTGGACCTGGGGCCGGGGGCGGGCAAACTGGGCGGCGAGATCGTGGCTGAGGGCACGCCGGAGCAGGTGGCGGCAAATGTGAATTCGATCACGGGCGGGTATTTGAACGGCCGTCTCCGCATCCCGGTCCCTGGCAAACGGCGTAAAGGGCACAAAGGCCAATATCTCATCGTGCGCGGCGCGCAAGAAAACAACCTGAAAAACGTAGACGTCGCCATTCCTCTAGGCAAATTTGTCTGCATCACCGGCGTCAGCGGCAGCGGCAAAAGCTCCTTTTTGGTAGAAATTCTCAGCAAGCGGCTGAATCAGCATTTCTACAAATCCAAAGAACTCCCCGGCAAACATAGCCGCATCGAAGGGTTGGAACACCTGGATAAAGTGATCGAGATTGACCAAAGCCCCATTGGTCGCACGCCACGTTCCAATCCAGCGACGTATACCAACCTCTTCAACCCGATCCGCGACCTGTTTACCGGGCTGCCGGAGAGCAAGATTCGCGGGTACAAGGCGGGAAGGTTTAGTTTTAATGTGAAGGGCGGCCGCTGTGAGGCGTGTCAGGGACAGGGGCAAAATCGTATCGAGATGCAGTTTTTGCCGGACATTTATGTGCCCTGCGACATTTGCCACGGGGCGCGTTATAACCGGGAGACGCTGCAAGTCACTTACAAGGGGCTGAACATCGCCCAGGTGCTAGACCTGAGCGTGGATGAAGCGTTGGGGTTTTTTGAGCATATCCCGACCATCCAACGCAAATTGGAGACGTTGGTGGATGTGGGTCTGGGTTACATTCACCTGGGGCAACCGGCGACAACGTTAAGTGGCGGTGAAGCGCAGCGGGTGAAACTTAGCCGCGAACTGTCGAAGATTGCCACGGGGCGGACGATGTATATTTTGGATGAGCCGTCGGTGGGGCTGCACAGCCACGACGTGGCGAAGCTGATCACGGCGCTGAACCGGCTGGTGGATAAGGGCAACACGGTGGTGATTATTGAGCACAACCTGGACATTATCAAGGTGGCGGACCATCTGATTGACATGGGGCCGGAGGGCGGCGACCGGGGCGGGCTTATTGTGGCGGAAGGTACGCCGGAGCAGGTGGCGCAGGTGGAAGGGAGTTATACGGGGGAGTTTTTACGGCCGTATCTCAACGGTCAGGCCCAGGTTATGGTGTAACGGCCGTAAACCCCTGTTCGACAAAATGCTCGTCAAAACCAAAATAATGCTCGATGCTCAATTGCCGCATCGCGGCAAAACTAACGCAGTCTACCAGGCTTAACTGCCGGCGGTTGGCCGTTAGCAGCGCCATAACAGCAGCTCGATGCAATTCTTCATCAACCCATTTAAGATGCAAAACAGGTGTCACATCGGTCTGGAACGTTTTCACAAACCTCATGCCTAAACGCCGTTGAATTAAAGCTGCACTCTCCAGCAAAACGTAATTGGTACAAAAAAGAGACGTATCTTCCTGCGCCAGCAAATGCAACCAAATTGCACCTGCTTGAGGGTGCATTGTCTCTGACCGATCTAATAAAGCCAGGAATGCAGAGGTATCCACAAAGACGTTCATGCGCCAAAGTCTCCATAAGCTTCATCCAGATAGTGATCATGATTTGTGGCTAAATCAGTTATGCCTGAATCGGCGATGCCAATGACGGCCGTTGCCCGCAGTCTCTTTTCTTCGAGTGTTGCTTCCGGGCTGGATTGAATTAGCAAGTCAATGCCTTGGCGAATGAGTTCGGCCACCGACACGTCGTATTCGGCGGCCATTTCCTTTAGCTTTCGGGATTGGTCTTCCCGTAATTGAATTTGAGTGCGTAACATATCTGCGCCTTCGGGAAAAGTGTAATCACTTTTCTCATTGTGATTACATTGTAACACGGATGAACGGCCGTCACAATCCTCACGCGCCGCCACGTTCAATCCTCACTCCGTCAATTCCCCGCGCAAATCCTGCTGCATCAACGCCCGAATCTGCGCCACATCCTCGGAAATGCTCAACAAATAGGCCAGTTTTGTCAGCGCCGCCTCCAACGTCATGTCGTAGCCGCTGATGACGCCGGCCGCGGCTAGTTCTGCGCCGGTGGCGTACAAGGTCAGGTCTACGCGCCCTTTCAGGCATTGGGTGCAGTCCACAATCACCACACCCCGCGCCGTTGCTTCAGCCAGGACGCGCAAAAATTCCTTGTCGCCGGTGGGGCCATTGCCCGCGCCATACGTTTCCAGCACCAGGCCGCGCAGCGGCGGCTGGAGCATATTCGCCAGAATCCGCGCCGACAATCCTGGAAACAGCCGAAACGCCCCCACAACGGCCGGCGCTTTGATTTCGCGCAGGTCTATCGAGGCTGGTGGTTGTGTAGACGGCCGTTTCACCAATCTCTCCCGTATCTCCACCCCTACACCCAACGTCGCCAGCGCCGGAAAATTAGGTGAGGCAAACGCTTCGAAGCCGTCGGCGTCTACCTTCACCGCCCGGCAGCCGCGAAAGAGACGGCCGTGAAAATAAAGCCCCACCTCCGGGATGACAAACTCGTGGGCCGCCAACATCAGGGAGGAGATCAGGTTGTCTTGGGCGTCGTTGCGCAGTTCGCCCAGCGGGATTTGCGAGCCGGTCACGATGACCGGTTTCGCCAGTCCTTTGAGCATAAAGGCCAGCGCCGAGGCGGTGTAGGCCATTGTGTCGGTTCCGTGCAGGACGATAAACCCGTCGTAGTCATGGTAATGGTCGCAGATGTCGCGGGCGACTCTGGACCAATCGGCCGGTGTCATGTCCGGAGAATCGAAAAGCGGGTCGTATTGGTGGATGGTGTAATCGGGCAGCGACGGGTGTTGAAAGGCAGGCGTGGCGGCCATCAGGTCTTGCAGGTGGTTGGGAACGGGCATGTAATGGCCGTTCACCCGCTTCATGCCAATGGTTCCCCCGGTGTAGGCGATATAGACTCGTTTTTTCATGCGCGTTTCCCTCAGACGGTTTAGAATTGGGGTGATATTGTGGGCGAGAACGGCCGTTTTGCCAACTGCAACCGACCAGGACCCTGCTCGCAAATTTTCTTTGCGCCTTCGCTTCTTTTCGTTAGACCATTTGAGGTAACTATGAACAACGACCTTCATCCTGACCTGGCCCGAATTTTAGTGCCGGAAGACACCATTCAGGCCCACGTCAAAGTGCTGGCTCATCAAATTTCGCTGGATTATGCCGACGTGGAACGGCTGTATCTGGTGGGCGTGCTGCGCGGCGCGTTCATTTTCCTGGCCGATCTGGTGCGTCACCTGACCGTTCCGCACAGCGTAGACTTTATGTCGGTATCCAGTTATGGGAAAACGGCCGTTTCCGGCGAAGTGCGCATCGTGTTAGACCTGCGCGAACCCATCGTCAATCAGCACGTCATTATCGTCGAAGATATTGTGGACAGCGGCAAAACACTCAGCTACCTGTACCACACCTTGAAAGGACGTGGTCCGGCCTCGCTTCGCACCTGCACGCTGGTTCGCAAACGGCGCGATCACCTTGACGTGCCCATCCACTATTTTGGCTTCAATATTCCCGACGTGTGGGTGGTTGGTTATGGCCTGGATTATGCCGACAGACACCGCACACTGCCCTACATCGCCGAGTTAAGAGAGGAAGTCTACAAAAAATGATCTACCCTATGTTTGCAGATTAATGAATGGGACGCGGATAAACGCCGATGCAGCCGATTTTCGCGGATAAAACCATCACTATCCGCGTTTATCCGCTGCATCCGTGAAAATCCGCGTCCCATT
>CALFEW010000621.1 GCA_937958365.1 uncultured Chloroflexota bacterium
TGATGGGCGACGATATTTTTGTGACCAATGTTGAATTTATGCGTCAGGGCATTGAGAAGGGCATCGCCAACTCGGTGCTGATTAAACTGAACCAGATTGGCACGGTGACAGAAACGATTGCCGCCGTAGACCTGGCTAAAGCTGCCGGTTGGACGGCCGTTGTCTCTCATCGCAGCGGTGAAACAGCCGACAGCTTTATCGCCGACTTTGTGGTGGCGATGGGCACGGGGCAGATCAAAACTGGCGCGCCGGCGCGCAGCGAGCGCGTGGAGAAATATAACCAGTTGTTGCGAATTGAAGAGGCGTTGGGGGATACGGCCGTGTACGCCGGTCATAACGCTTTACGTAGATAGATACCAGAGGGAGTGGGGGGAGCAGCCCCCCGCTCCCTGGAAAGACAGGAACGATGAACAAGAAAACGGCCGTTCGCTTTGTGATGCTTTTAGTGCCTTTTCTGTCATCAGCCAGTTAACGGCCGTGCCCGTGTTATATCGCCTGACCAGACAGGAATAGACATGACCTATTACAGCATTTTGTTCGCCAAACCAGATGACCGCCCGACCAACCAAACGGCCCAGGCGCCTGACTTTTTTATGGACTTGAATCTCGATCAGGTCATTACGGCCGTCACCGCCAGCAAACAGGAGTATGAACTAACGCCCTTCTTTTACGCCCCATTGTCCACAATAGACGCCATTATCTACCGTCAGGAAATCGCCCAGGATTTAGAGGACGCTGGCTTCAAAGCCGGCATTGACGCCTTTGCCGAAAAGATGAGCCTGATGCGTCGTTACCTGAATCTGATACAAAAACTCTACTATCAGCGGCACAAAGAAGGCTGGTTCTTAGAGGCGGTCAAGACCTACTGCGAGGCCGTCACCCGGTTGGCGGATGATTTAAGCGCCACCCCCTTGCAATCGCGTGGCTTGCTGGCCTTTCGTGAATATATGGCCGCCTACGCCACTGCCGAGGCTTTCACGACATTGCGCGACGAAGCAAACCAGGTTCAGGCCGACCTGAACGCTATCACCTACAGCATCATTATTAAAGATAATACCGTCAAGGTTCGCCATTACGCGGGGGAAAGCGACTACAGCATCGAAGTGGAAGCGACGTTCGCCCGGTTCAAGCAGGGCGCGGTGAAAGATTACCGCTCCAAGCTGAACCCCGCCTCCGGCATGAACCATATTCAGGCGAAAATTTTGGACTTTGTGGCCCAATTGCATCCCGATGCCTTTGCCAATCTGGCGCAGTTTTACGGCCGTCACGCCAGTTTTCTGGATGAAACCATCCGTGATTTTGACCGGGAGATTCAATTTTATATCGCTTACCTGGGGTACATCGCCGAAATGAAGCGCGTTGGCCTCTCGTTTTGTTATCCGCAAATTTCCGGGCAGAACAAAGAAGTTAGCAGCTATGCCGGGTTTGATCTGGCCCTGGCGGCAAAATGCGTCAATGAAAATTCGCCGGTGGTGGTGAATGACTTCTATCTACAAGGCGTAGAGCGTATCCTGATCGTTTCTGGCCCGAATCAGGGCGGCAAAACCACTTTTGCGCGCACGTTCGGCCAGCTTCATTACCTGGCCAGACTGGGATGTCCTGTTCCCGGCCGTCAGGCGCAGCTTTTTCTCTATGACCAGCTTTTTACCCACTTTGAACGGGAAGAAGATTTGAGCAATTTGCGGGGCAAATTGCAGGATGATCTGGTGCGCATCCACACTATTTTGCAGCAAGCGACGCCGCGCAGCATTCTCATCATGAATGAGATTTTTGCCTCTACCACGCTGCAAGACGCGCTTTTTCTGAGCCAACGCATTGAGGAGCGCATCTTGCAATTGGATTTGCTGTGCGTGTGGGTGACGTTTATTGATGAGCTAACGGCCGTTGGCGAGCAAGCCGTGAGCATGGTCAGCACAGTGGTACCGGACAACCCGGCCGAGCGCACGTATAAAATTTTGCGGCGGCCGGCCGATGGGCTGGCTTACGCCATGTCTATTGCCGAGAAGCATGGTCTGACATACCAGCGTATCAAGGAGCGTATCCCTGCGTGAAAGCCTTCCTTATGTACCCGGAGCAGGATTTTGATGGGCAACGGCCGTTACTCCCCCACCAGCAAGCACTCATCCAAGACCTGGAGCTAAACACCCTCTTCCAGGCCATGGCCCAGGGCGACGAGTTTATCTTCGACATAGTCCAAAAAGCCATTTTATCCTCTACGTCTGATCTGGACGTAATCCACTACCGCCAGAGCATATTGCAAGACTGCCTGAACAACGCCGCCATTGTCCGCGACCTATACCAGATTCCCATCGCCGCCGTCACCAATAAACGGCGCGGTTGGATGGGCATCTACACCAGCTACCCCAGCGGCATCCTGAGCAGCGCCGTAGAGTTGGTGCAAATGTTCATGGGCCTGCTGAAAAAATTAAAACAGATGGCCGATGACCATGCCGGAAAATTCCAATCGGCCGGTTTTAGCCGATTTTTTGCCATGATTCAGGCGGAATTGAACGACGATTACTTCGCCCTGGTGCAAAACCACCTTCAGGAACTGAGATTTCGTGATGGCGTGTTGCTGAGCGCGGCGTTAGGCAAGGGCAACGAAGGGGCGGATTACGTCTTGCGCAAACCCAATGGCAATGACCAGAGTTGGTTGGAGCGGGTATTTGGCCCGAGAACGGCCGTTTACAGCTTTCGCCTTCACCCCCGCGACGATCACGGGGCGCGTGCGGTTTCTGAATTAAAGAATCGGGGCATTAATCTCGTAGCCAACGCCCTGGCCCAATCCGCCGATCACATAGATAGCTTTTTCAAAATGCTGCAAATCGAACTGGCTTTTTACATGGGCGGCCTCAATTTGTCCGAACAACTGGCGCAGATGGGCGCGCCCACAGCCTTCCCTGTGCCGGTCGCCAGCCGGGAACGGCGGCACAGCTACCAGGGCTTGTACGATGTGTGCCTGGCGCTGACTCTAAAACAAAAGATTATCGGCAACGACGGCGCGGCCGACCACAAAGAGCTGGTGGTCATCACCGGCGCCAATCAGGGCGGTAAATCCACCTTCCTGCGCAGCATCGGCCTGGCGCAACTGATGATGCAGTGCGGCCTGTTTGTTCCGGCCACTGCTTTTCGCGCCAATGTCTGCCAGGCAATCTTCACCCACTTCAAGCGGGAAGAAGACGCCACCATGACCAGCGGCAAGCTGGATGAAGAACTCACCCGGATGAGCGCCATTGTAGACGCCATCACACCCCATTCTATGCTGCTGTTCAACGAATCTTTTGCCGCCACCAATGAACGGGAAGGGTCGGAAATCGGCCAGCAAATTGTCCATGCCTTGTTGGAGAAACGGGTTAAAATCTTCTTCGTGACCCATTTGTACGAACTGGCGCACAGTTTTTACCGGCGCGGCATGGACAATGTCTCTTTTCTGCGGGCGGAAAGGCAAGCGGATGGCGAGCGCACCTTCAGAGTGATAACAGGCGCTCCTTTGCAGACAAGTTTTGGCATAGATTTATACAACAATATTTTTTGACTAACGTAAGTTTTGTGCAATTGACGGCGAAATCGTAAAAAATCGCCAAAAATAAAAGTTGAACCTTTACAAACTGCTCAAAAGTGGCAGGCTCATAGCAATTCTTCACAACGAGGTTGCTATGAGTCCAATACAAACATCACCGGAAATCAGCCAACAAATGACGCAACACGCCATGCTGGTCATTTGGGGCTTGTATGCACGGCGTCTGGGCCTGGTTGAGGCCATCGAAGCCATCAAGTTGAAGCAAAAAACGCGCACCCACACGCCGCAAACGAAGATACTGGAGTTCCTGGTCACCATGCTGGGCGGCCTGGCCCACTTGCAAGACATCAGCCGCTCGGCTCATCCGCTGGACCAGGACCCCTTGGTGGCTAAGGCGTGGGGGCAGAGGGCCTGGGCTGATTACAGCGGTGTCAGCCGCACCCTGTCGCAGTTGACAATGACCGAAGTCGCCGCCCTGACGGCCGCTTTGGACGGCATTAGTCAGCCGTTTATCGACCAGGAGGTGGCGTTGGCGCTGGAGAAGGCCGGGGAGTTGGTCTATGATGCTGACCTGACCGGACGTCCCGTTTCCAGCACCAGCACCAGCTACCCGAACACCGCCTTTGGTTACATGGGCGATACGATTGAACTGGGGTATCAGGCGGCGTTGGTCAGCCTGCACAGCCCCACCTATGGCCGCCTTTGGCTGGCCAACGAACTGCATCCGGGCGATACGGTCAGCATGACCCGCGCACAGGCGCTGGTCATGGCCGCTGAAGCTCGCACAGGTCGTCGCCCTCGTCGCCGCACGGAACTGCTGGCCGCACGGTTAGCGGCGGCCCAGGCAGCCTGGGAGGTGGTGGCCGCTAAGGCGGAAGAGAGCTACCAGCAGCATCGGGAAGCACAGGGCAAACTGCGCGATACACAACTGCTTTGGCAGCAATGGGAACAGGAAGCGCGTGTGTTGGCCGCCGATTACGAGGAGCAAAACCGGCCGCAAACGGCTCATTGCCAGTTGACGCGAGCGCAGGGCAAGGCAGCCACCTATCGTCAACGATTGCCTCGGTGTGAAAAGGCGCTCGGTGTTGCCCAGCGTCGTCTGACGCGGTATGAAGCCCGTTATGACGCCGCCAAAGCGGAAGTGGACCGTTTGCAAGCCCATTCCCAGCAGCTTGTGGCGGACAATGCCGCCAACCCCCACCCCATTCGGGCCACATTTCGTCTCGACGGGGGCTTTACCGACCGGGAAAACATCTATTGGCTGATTGAAATGGGCTACGATGTCTACACCCGCGGTCGCTTCCCCACCGTACGAGATGCGTTGAGCGCGACGGTGACGGCCGAATCGGAGTGGTCCCGAGTGGGCCGCAATGCCACCATGACGGCCTGGCGCCATACGACTGTAGATGGCCATTTCACCTATCCATTAGATGTCGCTTTGCTCCATTACCACACCGGTGACACGGTGCAGCGGGCGACGTTAATCCACTACGGCCAAACGGATGTCGTCGCCGACCTGGATGGTTGGTTTCATGACTATAACGGCCGTCAAACGATTGAGGCGGGTATCAAAGAGGGCAAAAACGTCTTCCAGATGCATCATCTGAAGGTACGGTCAGCGGAGGCGTTACTATTACAGGAGCATCTGGCCTGTTTTGCGGCCAATTTCGTCCGTTTTGCCGCCCGGTGGCTGGTGCAAACAGCGCAACCGACACCCTTTTCAACAACATCGGTCAAGCAAATGGTGCAAGTGGCTGCCCACACCTCGGCCTGGGTGCAAAGGCAAGGTGATGTTTGGTTGTTAACGTTCACTGAGCAGAGTCGCTATGCCGGCTATTCCCTGCGTTTTGGCGGTGGGGTGGTTCAATTGCCCTTACCGCTTTTTAAAGACATTTGTTTTTCGCATTTTTGAGCCATTTTGGCTCTGATTGCACAAAAGTTACG
>CALFEW010000622.1 GCA_937958365.1 uncultured Chloroflexota bacterium
TGTCCACGCTGAAAGAGCCGTACCGCGTGGAAGGCAAAAAGATCATGGGCTACGAGCTGGCGATGGCCTTCGGCTGGCAGCTTCCCGATGTGATCATCTACCCGACGGGCGGCGGCACGGGGCTGATTGGCATGTGGAAAGCGTTTGCCGAGATGGAAGCGATGGGCTGGATTGGCAGCTATCGGCCGCGCATGGTGGCGGCGCAGTCCAGCGGCTGCGCGCCGGTGGTGAAAGCGTTTCAAGAGGGGGCGGAAACGGCCGTTCCCTGGGAAAACGCCGCCACCTTAGCCGGGGGCCTGCGCGTGCCCGTCGTCATCGGCGGGCGGCTCATGCTGACGGCCCTGCGCGAAAGCCACGGGACCGGCGTCGCCGTCTCCGACAACCACATTCTGGACGCCCAGCAGCGATTGGCCGTCCGCGAAGGCATGTTTGTCTCGCTGGAAGCCGCGGCGACTATTGCCGCCCTGGAAACCCTGGTGCAAGAGAAATGGGTGACGCCGGACGAAAAGGTGTTGGTATTTAATACGGGCAGTGGGCTGAAATACCGGCTGCTTCTCATGTAGTTGATAGTCCGGAGTTGGCTATTGACCATTGACGATTCTCAATTGCCAATTTCCCCATCTCTTGTTACCCTTCCCCTAAATTTCCACAATCGGAGGCAGCCCCATGACCCAACTTGTTCTCACGCAGCAGCGCAACCACATATTCGAGATTGTTTTGAACCGGCCCGACAAGCGTAACGCCATCAACATGGACATGTTTGCCCAGTTTGACGCGGCCGTGACCCAGGCCAACCGCACGCCCAATTTGCGGGCCGTCGTCATTCGCGGCGAAGGCAAAGCGTTTTCCGCCGGCATAGACGTGAGCAACCTGCTCATGCTGGCCGAGAAGTACGGGCTGCACTGGCAGCAGCGCATGCGCCGCATCACCGATGATTTCCAGGCGGTGTTGACGCGGTTAGAGCGGCTGGAACTGCCTACGATTGCCCTGCTGCACGGATTCTGCCTGGGCATGGCCATGGAAATAGCCCTGGCCTGCGACGTTCGCATTGCCGTGGAGGGCACAAAACTGGGCCTGCCGGAATCGCGCCTGGGCATGATTCCCGACGTAGGCGGCACGACGCGGCTGGTGCGCCTGGTGGGGCCGGCGCGGGCGAAGGAACTCATCTTCACCGGTCGGCAGATCAGCGCGGCGCAGGCGGAAGCCTGGGGCATTGTCAATTACGTCGTTGCCGAGGATGAACTGCGCGACAAAGCGGATGCGCTGGTGGCCGAGATTTGCCAGGCCGCGCCGCTGGCCGTGGGCATGGCGAAGCGGGTCATTGATGGCCTGAGCGACATAGACCGTGGCCTGCAACTGGAAGGCTGGGCGCAAAGCCAGCTCTTCAACACGGCCGATTTTATGGAAGGGGCGCAGGCGTTTATGATGAAACGCGCCCCCGAATGGCAAGGAAGATAACAACGAACGGCATGGTTCAGTTCAGGCAAAATGTGCTTTACAAATTTATCAAGAAAGCATGTCAT
>CALFEW010000623.1 GCA_937958365.1 uncultured Chloroflexota bacterium
AGTAAGGGAGTGGGGGAGTGGGGAGAGCTTATCTCCCCACTCCCTATTCCCCATTCCCTACGCCTCAACTCCCCCACTGCCTCACGGCGTGACGATGTTAAACCAGAACTCGAATGTATCGAGCAGGGAGAGGAATTCGACAAGTTTTGCCGGGTCGCCTTCGATGCGGGCTTCGCCAACGGCCGTTTTCTCGGCCAACGTCGCTTCACCCAACACAATCTCATTCAGGGCGGCGCGGGTCATGGTGAGGGTGGCGTCGGCCTGGGCAGTCTGCTTGCCTTTGGCATAGTTCAGGACGCAATTTTCCACCACCAACAGATATTGCTCGTCGGTGTCGGTGAAGTTGGCATTGAAGACCAGCTTCTTGCCCACTGCGTTGGGACCGATGAGGCGCACCGCCAGCAGGTCGAAGAACATCTCCAGCGACATCGCCTTGATCACGTCGGGGCTGGCCGTCTTGGGCGCGCCCAGGTCTAGCACGCCATCGCGCAGCTCTTTGGCGGCGCTGAGGTAGAAGTTGCGCCAGGGGCCAGATTCCGCCTGGTAGCCTAGCTGCTCCAAAGTGTCGGCTTGCAAATCAAGGGCCGCTTTGTTATCCGGGTCGGCAAAGACCAAATGGTTGACCACCTGGGCGACCCAGCGGTACTCGCCCTTGTCGAACGATTCCCGCGCTTTCGCCAGCAGATTCTCCGCCCCGCCCATGAACTCGACATATTTCTGCCCGGCGGCCTGTGGCGGCAGCGGGTGCAGGGTGGCGGGGTTGCCATCGAAGAAGCCCAGATAATGTTGGTAGACGGCTTTGACGTTGTGGCTGACCGTGCCGTAGTAGCCCCGGTTGTACCAGGCATTGAACAGGTCGGCCGGGAGTTGGCTCTCGACGATTTCCGGGATTTCCAGCAGGGTGTAGCCCTGATTCGCCAGGCGCATGGTCTCGTCGTGGAGATATTTGTACATGTCGCGCTGTTTCTTCAAGTATTCGACGCCAGCTTCCGCTCCCCAGGTGGGCCAGTGGTGGGAGGAGAAGATGGTGTCGTAACGGCCGTCAAACATCTCAATCGCCTCGTCAATGTAATGCGCCCACACTTTGGGGTTGCGCACCTGCGCCCCGCGCAAGGTGTAAAGGTTGTGCATGTTGTGCGAGACATTTTCCGCCATGCACAAGACGCGGCGCTGGGGGAAAAGGAAGTTCATTTCGGCCGGGGCTTCCGTGCCGGGGGTCAGTTGGAACTCTATTTCCAGCCCGTCTATGACCATTCTCTGGCCGGTGTGGGTGATGGTGTCGGTTGGTTCGATGAGGGTGGGGACGTCGGCTGAAGTGGTCTGCCCCAGACCGGCGCCCACCTGTCCTTTGGGGTCTTTAGGCAGCAAATTACCATACATATAGCTGGCGCGGCGGCTCATCACATTCCCGGCGATGACGTTTTCGCTGATGGCGTATTCCATAAAATGGTCTGGAGCAATCACCTTCACCTGCCCAGACTGCACATCGGCCGGGGAAATAATCCCTTTGACGCCGCCCCAATGGTCAATGTGGCTGTGGGTGTAGATGACGGCGACGATGGGCTTGCGGCCGAGGTGTTGGTAGACCAGCCCCATGCCCGCTTCGGCGGTGCGCGGTGTAATCAGCGGGTCTACCACCAGATAGCCGCTGTCGGTTTCGATGATGCTCATGACGGATAGATCGAAGCTGCGAATCTGGTAGACGCCGTCGGTGACTTTGAAGAGGCCGTGGTCGTTGGCGTTGAGGCGGGACTGCCGCCACAGGCTGGGGTTGACGCTCGGTGGAGCGGTTTCTTCTTCGAGGAAGGCGAAGGCGCCGATGTCGTAGACCGGACGGCCGTTTTCATCTCGAATCACCAGATCATTCAGCGTGGCAATAAAACCCTGGCGCGAGGCCGCGAAATCTTGCGTATCGTCCCAGGGCAATGTCCCCAGCAGGGTTCGGTTAGCGGCGGTCGTAAATTCTGTTGCCTCTTTTGCGTTTGACATAGATTCTCCTTGTTGCCATTTTTTTTTGCTTATTCTATCTGCTGTCTGTCAAAACAGGGTTACCCGGCTTTCGTTGCCAGGCATTCGACTTCCAGCAGGGGCAGCCCCACATTATATAGACTGCTCAACAAACCGATGAGAGCAGCCTGGTCGCACATGACGCCGGTGATGGTGGTGGTAACGGCCGTATTCTCGTCGTTGAATTGGATGGTCCAATCCACGTCAAGGTCTTGCAGCCAGGAATCATCGAACGCCCCCTGAAAGCGAATGCGGTAAACGGCCGTTTCATACATCGTCAATTTATTCTGCACCATCACTGGATGGTAGAGCAAGGCGGCGTCAGATGGAAGGGCAGAAAGAAGTAGATTGGGAGTATTTACGGGAGCAGGTTCAGCGTTTTTGCTTTGGCGATGGCCTGGCGACGGCCGTTCACGCCTAGCTTATGGTAAATATTGCGGTTGTGCTTCTTCACCGTTAGTACCGATAGGACCAGCCGTTCGGCAATCTCTTTATCGGACAAACCTTGCGGCAACAGGGCTAAAATTTCCAATTCTCGCCCGCTCAGCGCCTCTGGTTCCGGCAGTTGGTCAGCGCGAAAAACGGCCAGAATACGGCCGATATAGGCCGGGGCAACGCCGCGTTTCGCCAATTGTACCAGCAAATCAGCCATATTGTCGCCCAGTTCCACAAACAGGCGCAGGTAGCCGCCCGGTTCGGCCAGGCGCACCGCCCGTTCGGCGGCGACCAGGGCTTCTTCTGCTTGTCCCTGTGCCTGCGCCAGCAGCGCCCGCAGCGCCCAAATCTGGCTGAGCAGCCAGACGTTGGCCGCTGCTTCGGCGTGTTGCTGGCAGGTAGTTAACAAATGGGCGGCTTCCTGGTGGGTAACGGCCGTTCCCTGCGCCATGAGAACTTTCACGCGGGTTAACTGGCTGGCTTCCCAAAACCAGAGCGGCAAACGGGCCGGCTGCGCGCCGGTCTGCGCCCAATGTACGGCTGCGCCCACATCGCCGCACAGCAGCGCCAGGCGGGCGCGAAACGCTTCCACCTCCGGCATAAATTGAACCTGGTTCATCTCCAACAGCACCTGCGTCAGGGTGTCCAACGTCTGCCGCGCCTGCGCCTCATCGCCCTGCGTATGGTGCAGCAGGGCGATGCCCAGCATCGCTTCGTGGTAGACGCGGAAATTGGCCTGATAGCGCCATTCCGGCACGACCGACCAGTGGGCGTACGCTTCATCCAGGCGATTCCAATGGTAATAGACGTGGCCCAAGTAATGACTCGCCCAGGTGACGCTG
>CALFEW010000624.1 GCA_937958365.1 uncultured Chloroflexota bacterium
CACCACCGCGCAAAACGCATGACCATGCGCATGACTGATGGACAACGTTAAAAACGATTGGAGATTGGCGACGGGCAATTGATCATTAACCACTGCCAATTGACCATCCACAATAGGATCGCCTTTGCTGCCATTCCGCACTTCAATAGACGGCAGCGCCAACGTCTGATTCAGATCGTGCTGAACGACGCTCTGGATAAGCTGCTTCGCTGTCCAGCGGCCCAGCAACCAATCTCGCCGCCGCTTTTCCGTTTTCAGCGTTGCCAGCTTCTTCTGTTCGCCAGGGTGCAGCACACCGCTAAGCGGCGCGCCCACATGAAAGTCCGGTGAATTGGTTGAAGATTGTATGAGCCAGTGAATCATGTGAATTGTGAATGGTGAACTGTGAATGGTGAATTGTGAAGTGAAGATACCTTCAAACTTCACAATTCGTACTTCACAATTCACAATTTATCCGGGTCTGGCGACGGTGCGGTACTGCCGCAAGGCAACATATACCTGGCCGGCATCGTCCACCACCTGCACGTCGAAGTGTTCGCCATCCGCCGTGTTCAATAAAGCATACAAGCGCCGTCCCGCCGCCTCTTCCGGCTGTCGGTAAGCGGTGACAGAGGCAAATCCCAGTGGGAAGCCCATGGCGTTTTGCGTTTCCAGATTCCACAGCGCCGCCAGTTGGAAGCACAATTCCACCAGGCGCGGAGCCATGAGGGTTTTGGCTTCAGCCGGGCTGGTGTTGGGCGGCAGATTGTCGGCCATCAGGCCAACGGCCGTCATCCCATCCACCTTTGCCCCGGCCAACACCTGGTAAGCCGGTCCGTGGAAGAATACTTTGTAAATTTCCGCCGCCGTCGTGGGCAAACTGTCGGCCGCGGGCGGCGTGAAGGCGATGGCCGGCGTGGTCGGCGCTTGCGCCGCCAGCCAGACGTTGGCGGCAAAGTGCTGCTGTTCGCGCTGCGGCAAGCCTTCACGCGCCGGTGGGGTGATGGAGCGCAGCGTGGCCGCGGCCACCAGTCCCCCATCCGCCGCCGGGCTGATGATGGCGCTCAGGTGCAGCGTGCGTGGCTCGTTGCGGAAGAATTTGAACGCGCCAGACATTTGCTCGTCGGTGACGGCCGTTACCGCATACCCCGGAACCAACACCGTCGCCAACTCGGCCAGCGCTTCGGTCGCCATCACACCAGGCAGCCAGGGCGTGCCTTCGTCCGGTGCGTGATCAAACAAGAACGGCTGCACGACCGGGTCCAGCGTCGTCTCCACCTGTAACCCGCCATACAACTTCGCCGCCGTCACCTTCCCTACCAACAAAAACTCCGCGTCTTTGCGCCTCTGCGTTAAAAACGCCTCCGCCTTCGCCAGGTCCAGACCGCCTGTCTCATCGAACTCGGCCACCATCATGCCCAACGCGCCACCCACGACGATCTCGCCCTTGAAGTCGCTGGCGACCAGCTCGCGGCGCACGGTGGGCACACCCGCCTCTGGCGGCAGCATGTCTATACCCGCCATCGCCATAATCTTGGGCAGCGAACCGCGGGAAGCCATGCCGATGCCGCCCCAGGCCGTCCAATCAATGGCGATGCCTTTGGTGTCTGGCCGTGTCGTGCGCAGGCTGCTGGTCAGCTTGCACAACAGGTCGTTGGCGGCGCTGTAGTCGGTCTGGCCGTTGTTGCCAAAGCGACCGGCCACCGAGCTAAAGACCACCGTCGCGCCGATAGGCATCCCTTTGGCCGCGTTGAGCAGGCTAAAGAACCCATCGGCCTTGATGTCGAAGACCAGGTTGAATTGTTCAACCGGCTTGTCCGGCAGGATTTTGCTGATTTCGATGCCGCCGGCGTGGACCAGGACGTCTATACGGCCGTAACGCTTGCGCACATCGTCAATCACGGCCGTCACCGCTGCCCCATCCAGCAAATTCACGCTGTGGTAATGAGCCGCGCCGCCCGCCGCTTCCACCGCTTCGATGGTGCGCAGCGCTGCCTCGTCGCGCTCAATGGTCATCAATTTTTTCTCGATGACCGCCGGCGTGGGACGCTCCCCGGCCGCTTTCATTTCTTCGATAAGCTGCTGCTTCAACGCCTCTTTGTCGCTGCGGAAGAGGGCGATGCGCCCATCGTCCCGTCGCGGTTCGGCCACCAGGTCCAGCAGATAAAACACGCCGCCGCTGTTGGCCGCCAAATCGGCGATGATTTCGCTGGTGATGCCACCGGCCGCGCCCGTCACCACAAACACGGTGTCGCGGTTCAGCGTCAGGCCCGTTGTGCCGTCGGCCGCCGGTTTTTCCACAAACGTTACGGTGAAGCGCTGTTCCTCCACGTACCCTACTTCCACCACGCCAGGGTCGCTCAAAGTTTCGGCGATGAGCAGGTCGGCCGGCTGCGCCGTCTTACGGCTGGCCTCAAAGTCAACCGCTTTGACGAGTACGTCGGGGCGTTCCCGTTTGTACGCTTTGGTGAAGCCGGTCACAGCGCCGCCCAGCGGGGCGCTGGCCCCATCCGGCCCGTAACCGTGCAGCCCGCCCATCCGCGTGGCCGACACCAGGAAACTTCCCGGCGCGCTGACCGATTCGTACAGAGCGCGCATGGTGGTGTAGAGATTTTTGACGCGCACGCGGTTCAATTCGCGCCACGTCGCCAGGTCCATCTCGTCCACGGCCGGTTCCACGTCCAGCGCCGGCAGCCAGTAGACGCCCTGCACCGGCCCTTCGGCCAGCCAGATGTTTAGCTGCTTTTCCACCAGGTCGGTGGCTTTGCCGGCGTCCAGGCTCAAAACCGTCACGCCCATTTTACGCAAACGGCCGGTCAGGGCTTTGCCGATGCCGCCTTCGTCCATGGCGACAACGACACGGCCGTTTTCGCCCAATGTGACGCCGGTGGGTTTGCAGAGGGCCAGCGACGGCCGTATGACGGCCGTTGCCACGCGGCGCGGCATCATGTCGGCGTCTTCCAGGCGATAGGCAGATGTGGGCGCGATGGGCTGAGCAACCTGCGGTTGCTGGGGTGACAAAGCGACTGCGGGACTCGCCACCGGCGACTCGCTGCTCGCCAAATCCGGCCGCATCTCTTTCACAAATTCAATCACCCGTTCCAGGGTGTTGTACTCGCGCAGGTTCAAGTTATCCCGGCGCGGAATGTCAAAGGTCTGACGGATGGCCGCGAAGGTTTCGGCCTGTTTCACCGTATCAATGCCCAGGTCGGCTTCCATGTCCAGGTCCAGTTCCAGCATCTCCTCCGGGTAGCCGGTCTGTTCGGCCACCAAAGCGAGAACCTGGCTGGCGATGGTGTCGTCG
>CALFEW010000625.1 GCA_937958365.1 uncultured Chloroflexota bacterium
GGCCGTTTCCTGTGCCACAATTCGGTAGCCTGCCGGTCATTTGTCGGCAAGCGGTGAACTTATGCACGAATTACCCATTGCGGAAAACATTCTGAACATCGCCGTAGAACATGCCGAGCGCGCCGGCGCGAAACGTGTCACGGCGCTGCACCTGGTCATCGGCCAGCTATCGTCCATTGTAGATGATTCGATTCAATTTTACTGGGACATTATCAGCAAAGAGACGGTCTGCGCCGGGGCGACGCTGCGCTTTGAGCGCATCCCGGCAACGCTGCTGTGCCTGGACTGTGGCTGCTCTTATACACTCAACCGAGAGTTGATCGCCTGCCCGCAGTGCGATAGCATCCGGCTGAAGGTAACGGCCGGTGAAGAATTCCGGCTGGAAAGCATCGAAGTGGAAACGGAAGAAGGATGAATTTTGAATTGTGAAGTACCATTTTCCGAAATCCGAAATCCGAAATCCGAAATCCGAAATAAGGAGATCGTATGTCTAAAACAGTACCTATCGTTCAAGAAATTATGAGCGCCAACGACAGTCTGGCGGCGCAAAACCGGGCGAAATTGGATGCGGCCGGCGTGGTGGGCATGAACATCATGGCCTCGCCGGGCGCAGGCAAGACCAGCACCATCTTGCGGACCATCGAAGCGCTGACCACCAATTACAAACTTGGCGTGGTGGAAGGGGATACGGCCAACGTCACCATTGACGCCGATAAGGTCATGGCGGCGGGAATGCCGGCCGTCCAGATCAACACCGGCGGCAACTGCCATCTAGATGCGGTGATGCTTGGCGGGGCGCTGGCGCAGATGCCGCTGGCCGAGATTGAGCTGTTGATTGTGGAGAACGTGGGCAACCTGATTTGCCCGGCGTCGTTTGTGCTGGGGACGCATTTCAACGTGGTCATTGCCAGCGTGCCGGAAGGGGACGACAAGCCGTACAAATACCCCAACATTTACCGGGGCATTGACGCTTTGATTTTGAACAAGATGGATTTGCTGCCCTACGTGGAGTTTGACCTGGCTTATTTCCGCCGCGGAATCGAAATTTTAAATCCGGGCGCGGCCTTTTTCCCGATTTCCTGCAAGACGGGGGAGGGGGTTGCGGATTGGGTCGCCTGGCTGCAAGAGCGGATTCGGCAGGAGCGGGGTTGATTTGACGGGTTCCCGGCGATTAACTTTCTTTGCGCACGAACATGGCGTCTACGGCCGTTACCCTTGCCGGTAAACGCATGATAAACGTGGACCCCTTACCCGGTTCACTGACGAGTCGAATCTCGCCCCCCATTGCTGTGCAGAAATGTTGGTTGATCGCCAGCCCCAGGCCGGTTCCTTCATAGCCCCGCGTAAACGACTGATCTACCTGATCAAATGCCCGGAATACTTTTTCGTGTTGGTCGGGGGCAATCCCGATGCCGGTGTCCGTTACCTGGAACAAAATCCATTCTCGCCCGTCCGTCTCCTCGTAGGTGACGCTGAGCGTGATGAAGCCGTTTTGCGTGAATTTGGCAGCGTTGCTGAGCAAATTCTCCAGAGCGCGGCGCACTTTGTCCTGGTCGGCAAACATGGTCCCAATGTCCGGGGGCAGCAAGATGAGCAATTCGTTGTCGTTGGCGTCCACGGCCGTCTGACAATTATTCACTGCGCGTTTCACCGTCTCGCCAATGTCAAACGTCTCCAGCAAAAACGACAATCGGCCGGTCTCGATTTCCGTGATCTCCAATACGTCGTTGACGATGATGCGCAGTTGCTGGGCGGCCTGTTTGATTTTGTTGGCCGCCAGTAAATAGGCGCTCAGACCTTCGCTGGCGGCGTCCTGGCTGGCAATGTCGGCGTAGCCGATGATCACCGACAGCGGCGTTCGCAGTTCGTGGCCCATGTTGGCCAGAAAGACGGTTTTGGCCTGGGTGGCCCTTTCGGCGGCTTCTTTTGCCTGTTGCAGCTCTGCCTGCTCCCGTTTTCTGGCGGAGATGTCGCGGGCGATGCCTAAAATGGCGATGGGACGGCCGTCTTGCATCATGAAATGGGCGTTCAACTCCAGGATGACAGGCTGCCCATCTTTGGCCTGAAAAGCAAATTCATAATGGCGAATGCCACCCTGGACTAACTGCGCCTCTAAAATCTCTTCGTCAACCCCATCCGTGAAGGCCACAAAATGCTGGTTCAAAACCTCAGCCGGCCCATAACCCATCATCTTTTCCACGGCCTGGTTCACGTAGGCAATTGTGCCGTCCAGGTTGAGGATGTACACGATGTCGCTGGCATGTTCAAAAAGGTTTTGGAAAAGTTCTTTTTGTTGGCGGAAGATAACGGCCGTTTGCATTTGTTGGGCCACGTCGGCTTGCTGATGGGTGAGTTGGGCGGTCAGAACGGCCGTTTCCGCGTCTGTTTGGCGCGCCGGCGCAATCACGGTGCGCCACAAAAAATAGCCAGAACCTGCGCCGACCAGAACAGCCAGAGTCACACTTTGCCAGGTGAACAAAGCGCCGTTTACCAGGGCATTTAGGAAAATTACCCCCAGTGAAAATAAAATGACTGCCAGGCACACGCCCAAGAGATTCAGTTTACGCATAATTGGCGATCATCTTAGCATAGTTGCCCAGGGCTGTCACTGCCCATTCTGATAATTTAGGGCTGAGCCGCCGCCAGAATGTCAGTGGTAAAAGCGTCCTGGACGGAAACGGCCGTGATCACCCCATATTCCGCCAGCATATCCGCCAGCGCCTGCCACTGCGCCGCTGTTTGCCAGCCCAGCCCAAACTCCTCCGTGACGGCGCTGTGCGCGTCCGCCAGTTCCGTGTCCAGCATAAAACGCATGTGGTCGCGGTCCGTTTCCGGCCCGGCATATTGCAGCACAATGTCCACCGCCTCGTCCCGATTGGCCTCCGCGTAAGCAATGCCCTGCATAGCCGCCCGCAAAAAGCGCGTCAGCATCTCCGGGTTTTCCTGCAACATGCTTTCGCTGGTGACGTAAGCCAGTCCCAACGTCGGCACGCCAAAATCACCCGCGTCCCACAACGTCAGGTCATAGCCCCAACTGCGGATCAGGTATGGCTCGTTGGATTTGAACACCGGGTACACATCCACCTGGCCTTCGGTGAGGACGCGCGGATCAAAACCCACGTTCACCAGTTCCACGGCGTCGGCATTGGCCCCGGCAGCGTGCAGCAAAGCGAATAAATCGGGCGGCGGCGTGCCCTTAAAGCCCACCGTGCGCCCTTCCCACGCTTTGGGCGACTGAATCCCGCTGTCGGCCAGGGCGGCGAACGCCTGCTGCCCGCGCTGCCCAATCAACGCCAATGCCACCAGCGGCAGGCCAGGATCGGCGCGGCGTTCCAGCAAAACGGCCGCATCCTGCGTCGTCACCTGCACGTCACCGGCCGCCAGCAACTGCAAATGCTGCCCGCCGCCGGTTGAATGTTCAATCGTCACGTCCAGCCCTTCATCGGCAAAAAAGCCCTTTTCCTGGGCCACATACACGCCCACAAATGGCAAATTGGCCTGCGGTCGAAACCCGGCCATAAAGGTCATCGCTGTTTTTTCTGACGGCCGTTTCTGGCAGGCCGCCAGCCCGGTCAACAACAAAATTGCGAGCAGCAAAAAGCGGTAGCGTTTCAAACTTCATCCTCCAGGATTAAAAATGACGGCGTGGTTCATTGAGCGATCAAAAATTGCCGGTCGGCTGCCAAAAAACAACCCGTTTTTCCAGCCACACAATCGCGCCGTACAGGCTCACCCCGGCAAACGCCAGGATGAAAATCGCCGCAAACAGGTAAGGCAGGTTGAGATTGGTGTATGCCAGCCACATCGTGCGCCCCAGACCGGCAGACGCGCCGGTCCATTCAGCCACCACGGCGGCGATGAGCGCCAGCGGCCCGGCGATTTTAAGGGCGGTGAACAGGTAGGGCAGGGCCGATGGGGCGCGCACGTGGCGAAAGATTTGCTGCCGACTGCTGTGCCAGGTGTGGAACAGGTCCAGCATGGCCGGATCGGCCCGCTGCAAACCGGCCAGCACATTCACCAGCACCGGAAAAAAGGTCAGCAGGGCGGTGATGATGATTTTGGGCAGCACGCCAAAACCCAGCCAGATGGTCAACAGCGGGGCAATAGCCACCAGCGGCGTGGATTTCACCAGAATCGCCAGGGTCATCACGCCGCGCTCCAGGCGGGGCCACAGGCTGAGCAAAATAGCCAACCCCACCCCGGCGACCGTGCCCAGAACCAGACCGGCCAGCGCCTCGCCGAGGGTAACGGCCGTTGCCTCCGCATACATCGCCACATTCCCCAACAACGTCTGCACAATCCGGCTCGGCGCGGGCAAAATGTAGATCGGAACCGCCCGCCACCAGACCAGCCCTTCCCAGGCCAACAGCGTCACGCCGACGATGATCAGCGCCAGGCGGTTGCTTTGGGACGATTCGGTAGAGTGTTGTGACGTCATCGAATAGCTTATGTCAAACTTTGGGCGTCGAATCCGATGGATACCGCAGAACGTGAGACCGAATTTCACGCACCACGGCTTGAAATTCGGCCGTTGTGTCGTCGCGGGGACGGGGCAGGAGGATGGCGACATCGGCCAGAATGGCTGCCGGGCGCGGCGACAGCACCAGGACGCGGTCCGCCAACCGCACCGATTCGGTGATGTGGTGCGTTACCCACAAAACGGTGGGCTGCTGCCGCTGCCACAGGCCCAGCAGTTCGCCGGTCAACCGCTCGCGGGTCAGCTCGTCCAGGGCGGCAAAGGGTTCGTCCATCAGCCAAAGCCCGGCCCGCTGGGCCAAAATGCGCGCCAGCGCCAGCCGCTGCTGCATCCCGCCGGACAAAGTGAATGGGTAAGCGTCGGCAAAATCGGCCAGACCCACCAGTTCCAACAGTTCTTCGGGCGTGTGGTGGTTGGAGCCGTTAATACGCTGCACCAGAGCGACATTGTCGCGGGTGGTGTACCAGGGCAGCAAGGCCGGGTTTTGGGCCATCCAGGCGATGCGTTTTTGGGCAACGGCCGTTCCCGGACTTCCCCCATCCACGGCCACTGTACCGGCCGTCGGCGTGAGCAAATGGGCCAAAATGCGCAGCAAAGTGGATTTGCCGCAGCCGCTGGGACCAACCAGGGCCACAAATTCACCCGTGGCGATGCTCAGGTTGATGGCGTGCAGCACGGGCAAAGGTCTTCCGCCGTCCACAAATTGATGGGACAGGTCGTGGATGGTGACTTTCATGGCTGTGGGTGGGCAGCCTGTGCATGAATGTTCATAAGAGCGATTATAACTTGTAGTTCAAGAAGGATCATGGTGTACTATGTCTGCAGATTGATGGATGGGACGCAGATAAACGCGGATTCAGCGGATTTTCGCGGATAAAAACCATCCATATCGGCGTTTATCCGCCGCATCCGTGAAAATCCGCGTCCCATTTCTTAAAAGTGCAAACGTAGTGATGGTGGCTGTTGTTCACCTTATTGCCCAATTTCCCTTTGCTCTGTTATGATTTGGACATGGAAAGCCACCCATCACCAATCCAAGAAGAACATTTAGCGGCCCGCCGCATTCTGGCAATTACCGAGCAGGAGTTGCAGCGAATTATCCTGGACGTTCACGATGGCCCGGTGCAGCAAATGTTTGCCGCCCGTTCCCAGTTAAGCGCCCTGCAAAATCGCCGCGCCCACGGCGAATCTATCTCGGAAGCCGACTATGATCTGGCGCTTGCCCGGCTTAGCCAACTGCTGGATGGCGCATTGGTCGAGATTCGCACATTTTTAGGCACGTTTCGGCCGCCCAATTTTGCCCAGCGCAATTTTATCGAGATTATCCGCGATTTGTTGATCTACCATGAGGAGACGACGGGCTGCCAGGTATTTTTCGAGGCGCCGGATTGTTTACAAGCGTCGCTCGCGTTGCCGGTAAAGATTGCCTTGTACCGCATTTGCCAGGAAGCGCTGTCGAATGCTTATCGGCACAGCGGGGCCAGGCAGCAGTGGGTGCAAATCAGCGAAACGGCCGTGACGCTGACCCTCTCTGTTTGGGACAAAGGGCGCGGGTTTACACCGCCGCCGCTCACCGGCCCGGCGGCCACAGAACGCGAAGAGCATATTGGTCTGCGCGGCATGAGAGACCGCGTGGCTTTAGTGGGGGGCGTGTTCGAGCTGTTGAGTTCACCGCAGCAGGGCACGCGCATTACGGTAAGGGCGCCACTCTATGAATAAACTAATTCGTGTAGTACTTGCCGACGATCATGCGCTCGTCTTAGAAGGACTGCGCAGCTTGTTGGGACCTGAAGAAGACATTCTGGTCATTGCTTCCGCCACAGATGGCGAGCGTTTGCTGGAAGCGGTGGCCCGTTTTGCCCCGGACGTGGTGGTCACTGACATTCAGATGCCTTACATGGATGGCGTGACCGGGCTGGAAAAGATTCGGCGGCGTTTCCCGGAGACGCGCATCCTGGTGTTGACAGCTTATTCGGATGCGGAAACGATGCGCGCTGTGCTGACTTGTGGCGCGGATGGCCTGCTGTTTAAGACCGACCCGCCGGAGCAAACCATTCGGGCTATCCGGCAGGTCATGGAAGGGCAGTTGGTGTATCCGGCGGCGGCGCGTCGCTGGATGTTTGCGCCACAGGTGCAAGCCGACCCGGTTGTGGCGCTTTCCGGGCGTGAAGAAGAGGTGTTAACGGCCGTTGCCGAGGGCCTCACCAATTTTGAAGTCGCCGAACGCCTGCACATCAGCGAAAACACCGTCAAATTCCACTTGCAAAACATCTACCAACGCCTGGGCGTTACCAATCGCACCGAAGCCAGCCGCTGGTATTTGGAGAAGAATAAGGCTTAAGATTTTAGAAATCGTGCTAATCCCAGTTTTTAGTCATCGGTAATCACCCCAAAACTGTGCAAATCATGGCGCATCTGTAACTTATTGCGACTCCCAGGCGCAATAAGTTACTTCGCACACCTTTTGCCCAATTATAATCTTTGCATAAGATATACAATATATTGACAACAGTTGGATTTTCTGCTAACCTTCCCATTGTTTGGCCGACACGTTGCCCTAAATTCTGTGTGCCGGCTTTGGGAGCAAGAGTTATGTCAAATCGTGAAATTGTTGTTGAGAGTTTGGGTAAAGAATATCCGGGCGGCGTAACGGCCGTGCGCGACGTTTCTTTCCAGGTGGATTCAGGTCAAATCTTCGGCTTTCTCGGCCCCAACGGCGCCGGTAAAAGCACGACGATCAAAATCCTGACGACGTTAGCCCTGCCGAGTCGTGGGCATGCCCACGTTGGCGGCTACGATGTGGTATCGGAGGCCAACCGCGTGCGCCGGATCGCCGGTGTAGCCTTGCAGGAGATTGGCATTGACCCCCTCATGAAATCTATGGAACTGCTGACGATGCAGGGCCAATTATTTGGCGCCAGCCGCCAGGAAGCCACCGCGCGGGCGAAAGAACTTTTGCAACTGGTGCGCCTGGAAGATGCTTTGGGACGGCGCGTGGGAACCTACAGCGGTGGGATGCGCCGCCGTCTGGACCTGGCTCTGGCGCTGGTCCACAAACCGGAAATCCTCTTCCTCGACGAGCCAACCACAGGTCTGGACCCTGCCAGCCGGCGTGACGTGTGGGAAGAAGTGCGCCGTCTTAACCGTGAATTGGGCATGACTATTTTCCTGACCACCCAATATCTGGAAGAAGCCGACGAGTTGGCCGACATAGTTGCCATCATTGATCAAGGCGCGATTGCTGCGGAAGGTTCGCCGGCCAGACTCAAGGCCAGCGTCGGCACAGAATCCATCAACCTGGCTTTCGACAGCCGCGAAACGGCCGAAACAGCCCTCGGTGAACTGCGCGATATGGCCGACACCATTCAGACTGACCGCGATGTGGTGCGTCTGTACATGAGTCAGGCCGCCCAAACCATCCCGGCCGTTGTGACCCGCTTGCAGCAAGCCAATCTCAGCCCGATTTCTTTAACGTTAACCCAGCCAACGCTCGATGACGTCTTTTTGCGCGTCACCGGACAACGGCTGCAAACAGAGGCCGCTCAGCCGCAGGCTGCCTAAGTGTATAGGAGGAACAATCATGACAACCCCAGATTTAACTGCCCAACCCGCGTTTAACCGTCCGCTGGCCCATGAGGCCAGAGCCAGCCTGCCGGTGCAAATTGCGCTGGTCACCTGGCGTAATCTCATCACAATTTTTCGCACGCCGGTGGCCCTGGTTCCACCGCTGGTTATCAGCATCTTTTTCCTGGTGATTTACGAATCTACCCTGGGCAAAGCTGCCGCCTTCATTCCCAATCTCAGCGGCAACAGCTATTTGGGTTTTATTTTGCCGCTGTCTATCATTAGCTCGTCGCTTTCCGGTTCGGGCATTGCCGCGCAAAACATGGTGCGTGACATTGAAAGCGGCTATTTCGACAAACTGCTGCTCACGCCCGTCAGCCGCACGGCGCTGCTGTTGGGGCCGATTTTGGCCGGGGCGCTCATCCTGGGCATTCAGGCCAGCGTCGTCATCGCCTTTGCCACGTTGATGGGTTTGCAGTCGGCGACCGGCATTGCCGGTTTGGCGGTGGTTGTTGGATTGGCGATTTTGTTGGGCACCGGTTTTGCCGGTTTCACGGTTTCGGCGGCTTTGGGCAGCGGCAGCGCGGCGGCCACACAGGGGGCGAGCTTCCTCTTTTTCCCGCTGACATTCCTGACAGCCAGTTTTGTACCGCTGGATTTGTTGGATGGCTGGCTGCAAACGGCCGCTCGCCTGAATCCCATCACCTACGTTTTGGAAGCGATGCGCGGTTTGCTGAATACTGGTTGGGACACGGCCGTTTTAACTCAAGGTGTCGCCGCCTGCCTCATTCTGGGCGTGGCCATGTACGCCCTTGCCGTCTACGCTTTGCGCGTCCGCACCCGTCGCAGCTAACAGACCCCACACCCAACTTCCCGGAAGTTCCGAACTTCCGGGAAGTTTTCGT
>CALFEW010000626.1 GCA_937958365.1 uncultured Chloroflexota bacterium
TATTGCATGCCGGAAGAACTGGTTTTTGTCGTCAAAGCCAGAAAAACTTGCCCCAATTATCAAAATACTTCGCATAGCCAGTAAGCAGACATCCCAACCTACACAACCAAGAAGATTCGTCCAATCAATTGATCGCTTACCAGACCGTCGGGAGTCAACCAAATGGTTGATCTCCTGTTGCCATCTGGCTAACGTCAGAATCAACCTATCGTCTTCACACAATCTACTGTCTGGTGGATTACAACTCTCATCCGTTCTGTTACGCTGTAAGCCAGATTGACAAAGCGGTTATTCAGAATTTAGAGGTGTACCGATGATAAATGTGATTGATGTGCAGCATGTACGCAAGACGTATGGGACGATAACGGCCGTTGACGACATCTCCTTCACCGTGCAGCCGGGCGAAATCTTTGGCATCGTTGGCCCCAATGGGGCCGGCAAAACCACGATGGTGGAATCCGTGATTGGCCTGCGCCGGCCGGACAGCGGCGAGATTCGGGTGTTAGGTCTGAATCCACAGACACAGGGCCGCGAATTAAAGCAGCGCATCGGCATTCAGTTGCAGCAGGCGGCGCTGCCCAATCGCATCAAGGTTTGGGAAGCGCTGGCCTTGTTTGCCACGTTTTACGGCCGTTCCGTGCCCTGGGAGCCGCTTCTGGAAACATGGGGTCTGGCCGAAAAACGCAACGCCCAATTCGGCAAACTCTCCGGCGGCCAACAGCAGCGGCTTTTCATCGCCCTGGCGCTGCTCAACGACCCAGAAGTGGTCTTTTTGGATGAGTTGACGACCGGGCTGGACCCGCAAGCGCGCCGGGCGACCTGGGACGCCGTGCGCGCCATCCGGCAGCAGGGCAAAACAGTGATTTTGGTGACGCATTTTATGGAAGAGGCCGAGGAATTGGCTGACCATTTGCTCATCATTGATGGCGGCAAGGTGGTGGCGCATGACACACCGCAGGCGCTCATTCAGAATTTGCAGGCGGGCAGTCGGGTATGTTTTACCAGCCAGAATGGCTTTGATGCGACGGTGTTACGGCCGTTGCCCGGCGTCAGTCAGGTAGAACAGCAAGGCCGACAAATCACCGTATACGGCCGTGGCCCACTGCTCAGCCACGTCGTCGCCGCGCTGAACAGCCACAACGAGACCCCCCTGGACCTGCGCGTTGAGCAGGCCAACCTGGAAGACGTATTCCTGGCGCTCACCGGCCGTAAAATCCGCGATTGATAGACCTTGGGAGCGCAGGCGTCTCGCCTGCCGAAGGCGGACTGGACATCCGCGCTCCCATTTTTGTAGGAGATTTCTCATGAAAACCTTTTGGCAAATGACCTGGACTGAATTGAAATTACAACTCCGTGAACCCATTGGTGCATTTTTTACCCTGGCTTTTCCCTTGATGCTGCTGTTCATCTTTGGCAGCATTTATGGCAACGAGCCGTCGGAATTTCTGGGCGGCTTTGGCTCCATTGATCTTTCCGTGCCCGGCTACATCGGCATGATTATCGGCACGATTGGGATGCTCAGCCTGCCTATCGCCCTCGCCACCTACCGCGAACAAGGGGTGCTGCGCCGTTTGCAGGCCACCCCCCTGCCGTCCAGTACCATTCTCTGGTCGCAGGTAGCCGTCAACCTCGTGATGACGGCCTTCGGCGCGCTGCTGCTGGTGACGGCCGGTTTCCTGGTCTACGATTTGCGTCCACCGGAAGTATCGCTGGGGCTGATAGTGGCCGCGCTGCTCGGCGGTCTCAGCTTTCTGGCTGTTGGCTTTGTGCTGGCGGGCGTATTACCCACGCCTCGCGCCGCGCAGGCGGTGGGAATGGCCCTCTTTTACCCCATGCTCTTTCTTTCCGGGGCGGCCATGCCGCGCCAGATCATGCCGGAATCGGTGCAGAAATTCTCTGAATTTCTACCGTTGACCCATGTGGTGAAGCTGTTGGAAGAATTGTGGCTCAAGGGCACGTGGAATCTGACATCGCTGGCAGTGGTGATTGGGCTGCTGGTCGTCGGTATCATCGTGTCGCGGCAAACTTTCCGTTGGGAGTAGATGCTGCTAAACTGGCAAGGAACATATCTGGGAGATTGGCGATTGGCGATTGAGGCGTCCGAGATGGCTCGTCCTCAATCGCCATCGTTCGGAAAGAGATGCCGATGAAACAGGAATCATCACCGATAGCGCAACGTGACGTTTGGGAGCGGACGGGCTGGTTGTGGACGGCCGTTTTCTACATCAACCTCTTCCTGGTCGTCGGCCTGGGGCTGCTCGACCCGGACAACGCCGCCGTCCAGAGCCGTATCCTCCTGTTGGGACTGGGATTAGGGCTGTGGCAGGCGGTTTTGTTTTACGGGATGGTCCATTGGCGTTTGCGGGAACGGCCGTTCATCACAACCCCCATCGTAGCGATTGGCGTTCTCTTGTGGTTCTTGTTGGTGCGCATTGATCCTGTTTTCTACTTCATCCTCGCCGGGTTGTTCCCCTTTGTCTACATCTTTTTGCCGATTGGCCCGGCCCTGGGGATGACCCTGTTCATCAACAGCCTGGCCGCCTACGATAACTTTGTTAGCAGCGGCCGGCCATCAAACTGGTTGGGCGTTGGGGTGCTGTATTGGCTTGGGTATACGGCCGTTGCCATGCTGATGGGCGTCTGGATTTATGCCATCATTCGCCAAAGCGCGCAGCGGCGCATCTTGATCGAGCAGTTGCAACGCACCCAGACGGAACTGGCGGCAGCCGAACGGCGCGAGGGTATGTTGCAGGAACGCGAACGGCTGGCCCGCGAAATCCACGATACCCTGGCTCAGGGCTTTACCAGCATTGTGCTGCACCTGGAAGCCGCCGAACAGGCGTCCGACGTAGCACCGGAGCGGGCGCGTTACCATCTGAACAAAGCGCGGGAAACGGCCCGCGCCAGCCTGACACAGGCGCGTCAGGTGGTGCAAGATTTGCGCCCGGATTTGCTGGCGCAGCAATCTTTACCGGCGGCGATTGAGCGGTTGGTGGCGCGTTGGCAGGAAGAGACGGGGGTGAGGGCAACGGCCGTTATCACCGGCGACAGCCTGACCTTGCATCCCGAACTCGACATCACCCTGCTCCGGGCGGCGCAGGAAGCGCTGGCCAACGTGCGCAAACACGCCCAGGCCCACCACGTGCAGGTGACGCTGTCCTACATGGGCGACGTGGTCACGCTGGACGTGGCCGATGACGGCGTCGGCCTCACCGGTTCCACGTCCACCGACCTCTCCGGCGGCTTTGGTCTAACGGCCATGCGCGAACGGGTGGCGCAGTTGGGCGGCACGGTGGAAGTGGAAAGCGAACGCGGCGTCGGCACGACGGTGGCGGTGGCGATTCCGGTGAACAACCAGGATTAGAGATTGGAGATTGGAGATTAAAGATTGGATATTCAGTAGATCCAAAATCGTATGTCATTCCGAGGAGTCTTCGACGAGGAATCCCTTATGACTGCCTCGTTTACGGGGATTCTTCGCTCCGCAGACTCCGCTCAGAATGACATGTTCATAAAATATCGTATGTCATTCCGAGGAGTCTTCGACGAGGAATCCCTTATAACTGCCTCGTTCACGGGGATTCTTCGCTCCGAAGACTCCGCTCAGAATGACATGAAGAAGAGGTGAGGTCATGGCGGCGCAAATTCAAATCTTGATTGTGGACGACCATCCGGTGGTGCGGGAGGGCTTGGCCGGGATGCTAACCGGGCAGGCGGATATGGCGGTGGCCGGGATGGCCACCGATGGCGCGGAGGCGGTGGCGCTGGACGCCCGCCTAAGCCCGGACGTGGTGCTGATGGATTTGCGGATGCCGGGTCTGGATGGGGTGGGGGCGATTCAGGCGATTAAAGAGCAACGGCCGTCGGCCAACATCCTCGTCCTCACCACCTACGACAGCGACGCCGACATCGTGCGGGCGGTGGAAGCCGGCGCGACCGGCTATTTGCTCAAGGATACGCCGCGCGAAGAGCTGTTTCGCGCCGTGCGCGCCGCCAGCCGGGGGGAATCGGTGCTGGCGCCGGCCGTAGCCGCCCGCCTGATGACCCGGATGCGCGCCCCGGCCGAAGAAAACCTCAGCGCCCGCGAAATTGAGGTGCTGCAATTGGTGGCCGCCGGCAACAACAACCAGCAGATCGGCAAGGCGCTGCACGTTAGCACAGCCACCATCAAGACCCATCTCATTCACATCTTTGAGAAGCTGGGCGTCGGTGACCGCACGTCGGCAGTGAGGGTGGCTTTGGAGCGCGGCATTATTCGCCTGTAATTTTTGTGTAGCGTCCTACGTGAGCATAAACAGTTCGATCTGCGAAGCCAGTTCAGACCCCTTTTCATCCTGCACGTAATGCCCGGCATCGGCATAACGAATGACTTGTGCCTGCGGGAATACCGTTGCCCACCGGTTTAATTCTTTCTCGCGGAAGGCAATGTCCTTCATGCCCCAGGCCAGCATCGTC
>CALFEW010000627.1 GCA_937958365.1 uncultured Chloroflexota bacterium
TTCGTGCCCTGTGATGACAAACAAGATTTGTCCAATCTCAAAGATTGGACAAATCTACAACCCACTCACTCTGACGACAAGTGAATGATGGTGACGCTCTGGCCGGGGATTTCCGGCAAGGGCGTGTAGCCGCTAAAGCCACCGGCTTCGTTGATGGTGGGTGCGGTGGTGACTTCGGGGCCGAAGAGGGTAACGGCCGTTACCGCCCCGCTCAATGGCCCTTCGGCCAGTTCCAGACTGTAATCTTCCGCCAGTACCGGGTTGGGGTTCAGGTTGAACAGCACCAGAATGACCTCATTTTCCGTGTAACGCAAGAAGGCATAGAGGCGATTCGAGCCAGCTTCCACCAACATCCAATCCCCCTCACGCAGCGCCTCATGGTTGCGTCGCAGGTGGATGAGCGTCCGGTAATGGTTTAGCAGCGAATCGGGATCGTCGTCTTGCAAGGCCACGCTGACTTCCGGGTAATCGGCGGCGGGGGCGCGCCAGGGCGTGCCGGTGGTGAAGCCCACGTTCGGGTCGTCGCTCGTCCACTGCATGGGCAGGCGGATGTCCTCGTCGGGCTTTGTGCCGGTCATGCCAATCTCTTCACCGTAGTACAAAAAGGGCACGCCGGGCGAGGTGAGCAGCAGGGCGGCGGCCTGTTTCGCTTTGGTTGTGTCTTGCAAAACGCTCATCACCCGGTTCTGGTCGTGGTTGGTCAGGAAAACGCCAAACTGATTGGTCGGCCAGGTAGCGTCTACCAGTTTTGCCAGTTCAATGTCGCTGGCGATGGGGCTGCCCGCGGCGCGCACGTAGGCTTCGGCCAGGTTGAATTCAAAGGCGATGTCGTTTTCGTCCACGGCGTAGCGGGCGGCGTTTTGCGTGTCGGTCCAGGTTTCGCCCACAGTGAAGGCGTCGGGGTTGATGCTTTTGTAGTAGGCGTGATAGGCTTGCAGCCAGGCGTGGGTATCGGGGGTGTTTTCTTGCGCCGCGCCGTTTTCGATGAGGTGGCGCACGGCATCCATGCGGAAGCCATCCACGCCCATGTCCTCCAGCCAGAAGCGGGTGACGTCGTAGATTTGCTCTGTGACTTCGGGATTGGCCAGATTTAAATCGGGCATACCCGACCAAAAGACGGCGTAGTAATTCTCGTCTTGCCCCGGGTACCAAACCTTCTGCCCCCAGGGGCCGAGATAAGTTGGGGCGGGATCTGTCCAGACGTACCAATCGCGGTAGGCCGGATCGCCGCTGTTGGCGGCCTGAAACCAGGGATGGTCCAGGCCGGTGTGGTTGATCACCAGGTCTACGACGACGCGCATGTCGCGGGCGTGGGCTTCTTCCATCAGGCGGCGGAAGTCTTCGGCCGTGCCGTATTCCTCATCCACTTTGTAATAATCCACCACGTCGTAGCCGTGATAGCTGGGCGATTCCATGATGGGCATGAGCCAGAGGGCGTTGACGCCCAACTCTTGCAGATAGTCCAGCCGTTCGATGAGGCCGTTGATGTCGCCGACGCCGTCGCCGTCGGAGTCCTGGAAGCTGCGGACAAAGACTTCGTAGAAAACGGCGTCGTTCCACCAGCGGTCTACCGTGGGGTCGAGGGTGGGGATGGGTTTGGGCGTGGCCGTTGGCGGCCGGGTAGGACCGGCGGCGCGGGTGGCGGCGTCTTGGGCCAGGGCGGTGGCGATGGCGTTGGGCGTGGCGGTGGGTTCGGGGGTGGTGGGCACGGCCGTTGGCGGCACAGCCGTTGGTGTGTGGGTGGCGGGGATGGATTGGGCAACGGCCGTGGCCGCTGCGGTCACATCTGCCGGTTCCACATTTTGGCAGCCCGCCAGAAGCCCAATCAAGAATAAACCTATCAGCCAGCCATACGTTCGCAAATTCATGGAGACTCCTTTCAAAACTGGGAGCGCGGACGTCCCGTCCGCCGGGGCAGGCGGGACGCCTGCGCTCCCAGGGTTAGTTTGCCTGCTGCACAATCGCTACATTGCCGCCGACGGGCAGACCGCTGGGCACGGCGGCGGGGATGATGTGCTGCATATCCAGGGCAGCGGGTGAGGTAAGCGCGTTCAAGAAAGCCAGCAGATCGGCCATTTCCT
>CALFEW010000628.1 GCA_937958365.1 uncultured Chloroflexota bacterium
CGTGACCAAACTGGAGACGGAAGTGGTGCAGACCGACATCACGACAATTGACCCGGCGGGCCAGGTGACAGGCTACCAGGGGGCGGCGCTGGAGCAGTTCTTGCAGCGCTGGTTGAGCGCGCTGACCGGCATCGTCGCCCAGGAGTACCCGCCCGTTTACACCTTTGACCTGAATGGCTACGGCCGTTTGCTGGACAGTCTGAGCAAAGGGCGAGCGATACCCGGCCTGAACGGACAGACCGGCCTGCTGCCGGCGCAGAAACACGCGGCGGCGGCCATCCTGACGCGGCTGGCGACGGCGTCGGAAGCCATCTGCGTCGGGGAAATGGGCACGGGCAAGACCTCCCTGGCCGCCGCCGTCGCCGCCGGCCGCCACGCCCGGCGCACCATCATCCTCTGCCCGCCGCATCTGGTGGACAAGTGGCAGCGGGAAGTCAAGGTGGTGTGGCCTGGAGCGCGGACCACCCATCTGCAGACCATCGCCGACGTAGACCGTTTCTTCGCCGACCAACCGGATGACGCCCCGCTCGTGGGCGTCCTGAAGCAGACGACAGCCCGCAGCGCCTCCGGCTGGGAACACGCCTACGACTACGGCGGCCCGGCCAGCCACAGCTATGGCAGCGGCGGTTACACGGACGTCCAACGGCCGTGGGGCACGGCCGTTTGTGCCATGCACGTCAGGCGATCGTTTCCATTTCACAGTCCACGTGTACAACAAAAAATTAGGGATCAATCCATAAATCCGCCGGTGTATCAATGCAAAGTGAGTGGTTTGAATTGGTAAACTTTTCATAAAGTGTTTCTGGTGTCAAATCAGTCTTTTCTTCGAGGGGAAAGTATGTTTCGTCTGGGATATTGACTATTTCATCTATTGTCTTGTGCTGTCCAGGTTCCCATAGATAAATCCGAGGCCCAGCGGGAAACAGGTCTGGTCTATCCATCTCTATGCCTGGTTCAAAACAAGCAGTAACAGTTTCCCCTGTTCTGACAGCGTCAACATAATAACGAAAGCTTATTCCCTCATCTTGATAAACAAGAATTAATCGA
>CALFEW010000629.1 GCA_937958365.1 uncultured Chloroflexota bacterium
ACTGCCCCCGGAAGGGGCAACGGCCGTTCCCCCCACACCCACACCTGCGTCCACACCACCCACGCAAACCAACAATTAGCTGCTAACTATCAACTACCAACTATCAACTAAAAAGGAGTCCCCATGGAATATCGTCGTCTCGGCCGTACTGGTCTCAAAGTATCCACCATTTGCCTGGGAACCATGCAGTTTGGCTGGTCCACAGACAAACCCGGCGCATTTGCCATCATGGATGAAGCCGCCGCGCAAGGCATCAACTTCCTGGACACCGCCGACATCTATTCGCGCTGGGTGGAAGGCAATCCAGGCGGCGTCAGCGAACAAATCATCGGCGAATGGCTGCAACAAAGCAGCGTGCCGCGCCAGGATGTGGTGTTAGCCACCAAAGTGCGCGGCCAGATGGGCGATGGCCCCAACGATCAGGGATTGTCGCGCCAGCACATCCTGCACGCCGCCGAAGCCAGCCTGCGCCGCCTGCAAACGGACTACATTGACCTCTACCAGGTGCATTGGCCGGATGATGAAACGCCTCTGGATGAGACACTCCAGGCGCTGACCGATCTGGTGCGGGCGGGCAAAGTACGCTACATCGGCTGTTCCAACTACCCGGCCTGGCTGCTGACCAAATCGTTGTGGGTGAGCGATGTGAAGAGTTTGAGCCGCTTTGACAGTTTGCAGCCCCATTACAGCCTGGTCCACCGGGCAGAGTTTGAGCGGGAGTTGCAGCCGTTGTGTCTGGATCAGGGCATTGGCGTGATTCCGTACAGCCCGCTGGCCGGTGGTTTCCTCACCGGCAAATACCGCCGCGACACGCCGCTGCCGGATTCGGTGCGCGCCGGCGGCGTGCAGCACCGTTACATGAACGAACAGGGGTTTACGGCCGTTGACAAACTCGAAGAAATCGGCCACAACCACCAGGCGACGATTGCCCAAACCGCCATCGCCTGGCTGCTGGCGAATACGGCCGTTACCTCGGCCATCATTGGCGCCAACTCCATCACCCAACTCACCGACACGATACAAGGGGCCAACGTCCACCTGACCCCAGACGAAAAGGCCGCCCTGGACGAAACGACAAAATGGGACTAATACCTGAAGCCCGTATTCCGTAATCCGTATACCGTGTACCGTGTACCGAGTACCGTATACCGTATACCGTGTACCGTATTGTGAGGCGTTTTCCAGAGATAGCGCCTGACGGAATACGGATTACGGATTACGGAATACGGATTACGGATTACGGACACCAGGGGGTTGGCACGATGCTTGCCCCCCAATCCCCGGCCGCAAACGCAAAACGAATCGGCTGATCCAACTCTTTTCTTGAAGGACTTGCTCTTTCATAAGGTTGCCCTTTCCTGGTGCACGGCCGTGCGCCGCTACTCCCAGCTATCCCAGTGAATTACCTCGGCCAGGGGACGCCGATTGGCGGGCTGGAAGGTGTCGCCGGTGTAATAGGCGACAGGAAGCAGGGCGGCCTGCGTGACGTGTTGGGGCAGGCCAAGAATTTCGGCCGTTTCTTTTTCGTAGCGCAGGTGGAGGGTAGTCCAGGCTGCGCCGAGGCCGCGGGCGCGCAGCGCCAGCATGAAGGACCAGGTAGCCGGCAAAATGGAACCATACAGCCCAGCCTGGGCCATCTGTCCGGCGTTTTCCACCCGTCCTTCGATGCAGGGAATCACCAGGACTGGGGCGCGGTGCATATTGTTCGCCAGGTAAACCGAGGAGCTGACGACGCGCTGCATCTGATCGGCCGGAGCGTAGCGCTGGCGGGGCTGTTCGCTGAGGGTGTTGGCATACATGAAGAAGGACTTACGGTACAGTTCGCTAACGGCCGTTTTCTTCTCCGGGTCCGTGATGACCATAAAGTGCCAGCCCTGGGCGTTGGAGCCGGTGGGGGCCTGAAGGGCAAGAGTCAGGCAGCGTTCGATAACTTCTCGTTCGATGGGGCGATCAAAATCCAGCCGTTTACGCACGGTGCGGGTCGTGGCGAGTAACGTGTCTACAGTGTGCAAATCCATCAGGAACCTCCATTACAGAAGATGACCATTATCTTGGCGCTTTTGCAGAATGGGACGCGGATAAACGCGGATGGTTCGGATTTTCGCGGATAAAATCGTCAAAAGAAACTGCGTTTATCCGCGGCATCCGCGAAAATCCGCGTCCCATTCGAGATCGGCAAAGAGAGTGAGAACAAAAGTCCGGCTAATTACTTCCAGCGCTTGCGCAGGAAGAGTTGGGCAACGATGCCGCTGATGACGAGAACGAGGTAGAGAAATGAGACCGTTGCTGAGTCTATCTCCAGGGACATGACGATGATAGCCGCGCCGGTGACGGAAGATAGAAGAATTTTGGCGAAGTCTTTGGTGTTGATGGCGATCAGCAACCCTATCATACCGCCCATCAGGAATGTGACCAGGGTGGAACCGGTATCCCAACCGAGATTGGCAAATAGCTGCACCAGAACAACACCGCCCAGGACAAATCCGGCGATGTTGAGCGTAAGGGCCGTGAGGAAAACGGCCGTAAACGCCCCAATCACCCCAAAAAACATGCCCAATACGATGGCCGAGGGGGTAATCTGCCCGCCGCCAGGCGCGCTGCCCATGTTCAGGCCCAACAAAAAACCGATCCCGCCAAAGATTAACCAATAATACCGATAGCCAAAAAACAGCAGTGCCGCCCCAACAACAATGGGTACAAGGTTCATAGCATGGCCTCAAATGTCGTGATTCAACGTTTTAATTTGCCGCAGCGTGTCCAACGACGCCAGGACGAGCAAGAAGTCGCCCACGCATAATTTTTGCTCCGGGTCAGGATGCAGATCGTCGTGTTGATCGCCGCGATGGAACACCACGGAGAGATTGTAGGTTTTCTGAAACCGGCTTACGGTCCATCCGGCCAGGGGAGAATCAGGCCGAATGGTCATCTCGCTGAGGTTAAGCAGCTCTTCGCCAACGTAAAAGGAATGTTTGATGTCCAGGCGCAGGGCTGCGGCGGCAAAGATGGGGGCAGCCAGGGCCGAGCCGCTGAACGCGGTGTGGATGCCGAAGCCTTTTTCGACACGCCGGGCCAGGTCGCTGTCGAACATGCGCAGCACCACTTTGATATTGGGGTTGATTTCGCGGGCGTCCAGGGCAATGTCCAGGTTGGCGAGTTCGTCATCGGTGCAGGGGATGATGGCGTCGGCGCGTTGGACGCCGGCTTTGATGATGTTTTCGGAGCGGCGGGCGTTGCCAATGATCAGGGGCACGCCGAGCGCGCGGACTTTGTCTATGAAACGGCCGTTTTCATCCGCTTCTATGGCGACTACTTCACGGCCGTATTTTAGCAACTCTTCCGTCACCCGATAACCAATCTTGCCCGTGCCGCACACGATGATGTGATCACTATACGTCGAGGCCATTGCCACCTGCCATTTTTGCCCGCGGGCTTGTTTATTGATAACGGCCGTACCGAAGCGCAAGATGCCATCGGCCACTGCTACCAATCCCACCACGGGAATGATAAAGAAAAGAGCCTGCAAATACCACTCGTCGGGAAAAGGGAGCAGCGTCTCGAAGAAGATCAGCGAAAACGTCGCATAAATGGCTTCCGCGTAACCGGGCGACTGCCCGGCCCGCTCAGCGCCAACCGGAAAAGTGTAGAACAAATGAAAAATGGCTGCCCCACCCAGGACAACCATCACAAATAGCAAAATCGAATAGCCAGATTCCCCCAACAAGACCCGGATGTCTCGCAGTTGCGCTCGAAGTTGACGGCGTAGCTGGCGCTTCTTTTTCATGGCGCTATTTTACGACAGATTCCCAAAGTCTGGCACACCTTTGCACTTTGTATCTTTCCCTCTCCCCAGCCCTCTCCCAAAGGGCGAGGGAGCCAGTCCCCTCTCCCAAAGAGCGAGGGAGCCGGTTCCCTCTCCCTTTGGGGGAGGGTTAGGGTGGGGGCGCCACTTGTATAGACACTGCACTTTTAAGAAATAGGACGCGGATTTTCACGGATGCGGCGGATAAACGCGGATAGTGATGGTTTTTCTCCGCGAAAATCGGCCGCATCGGCGTTCATCCGCGTACCATTCATCAATCTGCAAACATAGTTCTTGGCGTTATTTGCCCATTAACCCATTTTCTCGTCTTCCGCTACAATGACCCTATGACGACGACGTACACAACATTGGCTGATTTGCACCAGGCCATGCGCGGCTGCACCCGCTGCCTGGAGGCGGGACACGCCATCACCCCCGGCGCGATTTTTCGCGGCACGGCCGTTGCACAGGTGATGCTTATCGGGCAGGCGCCAGGCGTGACCGAAGTGGCAGCCAAACGGCCGTTTAACGCCGGCAGCGGGCGACGTCTGTTTCAATGGCTGGCTCAGGCTGGTTGGGAGGAAAATACGTTTCGGGACCGGCACTATATGACGGCCGTCACCAAGTGTTACCCCGGCAAAGACAAAGCCGGCAAAGGCGACCGCGTGCCCAGTAAAGCGGAACAGGCGCTTTGCCGCCCTTTTCTGGAGCAGGAGATTGCTTTTGTGCGGCCCAGGCTGCTCATCCTGGTCGGCGGGCTGGCGATTAAGCTGCTTTACCCGGCCGGCGCCCGCCTGGAAGAGGTGATTGGCACGGCCGTTTACTTCCCCGCCGAAACCCTGGTCAACCCGGTCAACTTTAACTTCGACGACGGCCGTCTCATCACCCAGCAGGCTGATTGGCAGTCGTTACTCACCCATCAGTTAGACGGCCGTTTTGTCGTTCCGCTGCCGCATCCTTCCGGGGCCAGCCTGTGGCCCAATAAACCCGCCAACCAGGCCCTCATCGGCCAGGCCATCCACCTTCTCCACGCCATACGCCAGACCTGGGCGCTTTAGCTCAGGAGGGTTGTCAACGATTACACAGATTGAAGATAAAAATCTGCGCAATCTTTGACAAACTCTTGTTCACTGTGCAAATAGTTGGCTCGTGAGGTACTAAATGCTGACGAGTTTGAGTTTGGTAACGGCCGTAATCTCCCCCAACGCATGAAGCGCCGCCGCCGATGGTTCACTGTCCAGGTTGATGAACGACAGGGCCTGCCCGCCCGGCTCGTTGCGCCCCATGCGCCATTCACCGATGTTTACCCTGTAGGCCGCCAAAATTGTGCCGATTTGTCCAATCACGCCCGGCACATCTTCGTTTTGCATGATCAGCAGCACGCCTTCCGGCCTGGCTTCCACCTTGTATTGATCCAACTGCACAATACGCGGCTCAGCGCCGCCAAAGAGAACCCCGGCCAATACACGTTCGCCGCCATCCCACTTGACGCGGCAAGAAATCAGGTTTGGGTAATCCACGCCATTCATGCCCTTGGCCTGGGAAATGGCGATCCCTGCCTGTTCGGCCAGGACCGGGGCGTTGATGGAATTGAGCGGGCCATCATAACTGACACTGAGCATGCCCTTCAGCAGCGCCGCCGCAATCGCTTTAACCTGGTTTTCCACAGCTTCGCCGCACGCTTGCACTTCCACTTTGTAGATGGGGCCATCGGCCAGACTGACCTGGAGTTTGCCTAACTTTTCGGCCAGACGCATGTACGGCCGTATCTTCTGGTATTCCCCTGGCCCCACCGTAAACGGCATATTCACCGCGTGCCGAAAATCTGTGCCGCGCAGCGCATCCAACACCTGCGCCACAATTTGCGCCGACACCTCTTTTTGCGCTTCGTACGTGCTGGCCCCCAAATGGGGCGTGTGCAGCACATTCGGCAGCCCAATCAGCGGATTATCCAGCGGCGGTTCGCTGCTGTACACATCTACGGCCGCTGCGCGCACCTTACCACTGCGCAGCGCTTCCGCCAGCGCCACTTCGTCAATCAGCTTGCCCCGCGCCCCATTCACAAGGATCACGCCATCCTTCATCTGCGCGATGGCTGCGGCGTCTATGATTTTGTCCGTTTCGGTTGTGTACGCGGTGTGCAGGCTGATGTAATCGGCTTGCGGCAGCAAATCTTCCAGGTCCAGCAGCGTCACGCCCAATTCCCGGCCCACTGCCTCCGAGATGAAGGGATCGTAAGCCACCACTTCCATGCCAAACGCCTGGGCGCGTTCGGCTACCAGGCGGCCAATCCGACCGAAGCCGATCAGACCCAACGTTTTGCCATACAACTCGCTGCCCATGTAGCGCGAGCGCTCCCATTCCCCGGCGCTCACGGAAATGTGGGCCGGCACGGTGTGGCGGCTGACGGCAATCATCAGCCCCAGGGCCTGTTCGGCGGTGGCAATGTTGTTGGCGGTGGGCGTGTTGGTGATGATGATGCCGCGCCGTGAGGCGGCGTCTACGTCTATGTTGTCTATGCCCACCCCGGCCCGGCCGACCACGCGCAGGTGTGTCCCGGCGGCCAATACATCTTCATCAACGGCCGTGCCGCTGCGCACAATCAACGCCTCATAACCCGGTATGATGTGCAAAAATTCCGACTTACTCATCGTCGGTTTGAGATCATATTGCACGTCGGCGGCCTGGTCTAAAAGCTCCAGACCGGCGGCTCCCAACTTATCTGATACGAGAATGCGGTACATAGGCGTTTGTGGCTCTTTGGCATTTGGCGTTATGCCATAAAAAATAGGGCAAGACACATCATCTTGCCCTATAAGTTACGCTGTCTATCCTACAAGCTATCTTTCAAATTGGACGGCCGTTAGCAGCCGTCGAGAAATTGGCCGCCGATGGCCCAGATCAGGTAGATGTTCGCGGATTATTGCCGAGTTATCCGCGAACATCCGCGCCATCCGCGTTCATCTGCGGCCCATTTTACGCCTGCTGGGCCAGATACTCATCCATCGCCGCGAACAATTCTTCCATGTCGCTCATCTGCAAATCGCCCATGTGGGCAATGCGGAAGGTGACGTTTTTCAGTTTGGAGCCGTAACCATTGGAGATGATCATGCCGCGCTGGCGCAAGAATTTGTTCAGCGCCGAGATGTCTATGTTCAGGTTGTTGGCGAAGCAGGTGACGGTGGGCGATTCATACCCGGCGGCGGCGAAAACCTCGATGCCGTGCGCTTTGCCCCAGGCCAGGGTGCGGTCGCGCATCGCCAGGTGGCGGGCAAAACGGTTTGCCAGCCCTTCGGCCAGGATAGCGTCGAGCTGCATGTCCAGGGCATACATCAAAGAAACTACCGTCGTGGAGGGCGTCTGGTCTTTGACCAGATATTTCTCCAGGGTGAGGAAGTCGAAATACCAACCCCGGTCGGGGATGGTTTTGGCTTTGGCCATCGCCCGTTCGGAAACGGCCGCAAACGCCAGCCCCGGCGGCAAGGCAAACGCCTTTTGCGTAGACGTCAGCAGTACGTCCAGGTCCCACTCGTCGAAGCGAATGTCGGCCCCGGCCAGGCTGCTAACGGCGTCTACCAGAATCATGATCTGGTCGCCGTTGGGGCTTTGGCGGACGGCTTGCACCAATTCCGGGATGGGGTTCGTCACGCCGGTGGCGGTTTCGTTGTGCGTCAGGCAGATGGCGTCGAATTCGCCGGAGGCCAGACGTTCACTTACCTGTTCGGGCAGGATGGGCTGGCCCCATTCCACTTCCAGCACCTCGTTGGCTTTGGCGTTGCCCAACACAATTTCGTGCCAGCGCAGGCTAAACGCGCCGTTGACGCAGTTGAGGACTTTTTTGCCAACACAGTTGCGAATGGCGGCTTCCATCAGTCCGGAGCCGGTGGAAGCGCTGATCAGGACGTTGCGTTGGGTCTGGAAAACCTGGTTGAGCTTGGGGCGAATGCGGCTGATGAGGTCGGTGCATTCGGGCATCCGATGCCCGATCATCCACGCGGCCTGGGCGTCCAGAATTTCTGGGCGTACTTCAGTCGGTCCCGGTATGAAGAGTTTGACGTGCGGCATTGACTGCCTGGGTGAATTTTGATTTAAGTCGTTCATCGTTAAATGTTAATGCTCCTGTTTTAATAAGGTCTAAACCTTTTTGAAAGACGGGTAAATGGGGGGTATTTTGCAGTTGGCGGAGGGCGAAAGGGCCGGCGGCCACGGCCGTTAACGGGGCCAGACTGGCGGTGTGCAGGTAAATGGGCGACTGTTCCAGCACGCGCGGCCGTTCGATGATGCCGCCATAGCCCACAAACAGGTCAACGGCCGTGCCCGCCAGCAAGTCACTGTTGCCATCACCGATGAGCAGCGAACGGCCGCGCTGTCCGGCCAGCAGTTCGCGCACAATTTGCGCTTTGCCATCGCTAATGGTCAGGGCGCCTTCTTCGTAGGTGAGATATTGCACGTTGCCTTCGGTGTAGGGCTGGTTTTTGTTCCACCAATCGCCGGAAAGCTGGTTGTAGGCCACGCCGACAGCGCGGATGTTTTCTTTGGGCACGCCCAGGAAGATGCCAAATTCTTCCACCGGCTCGGCCAGCCCGCCGCTGATAATGTAGACTTTGTGGCCCAAATGTTGCAGTGCGGCGATGACGGCCGCAGCGTCTTCGACAACATTGCGCTTATAGGCCTGACGGATGCTGCGGATTTGTTCGCGGGTGGGTTTGACGGCGCGGAGTCGCTTGCCATACACCTCTTCCAGGTCCAGATCGCCATCCATCGCGGCGCGAGTCAGAACCTCTACGCGCCACTTTTTGCCGGCGTAATCGGCCAGCACGTCAATGCCTTCGATGGTTGTGAGGGTTGAATCACAGTCAAAAAAGACGTGTTCATAATGAGGCCAGCGCATAATTCAAACCGCCAGGAGATACCGGATAATTTGTTCCCGATGTCACAATGATCTGTAGTGTATCAAACAGCCGCTGTGTTGCGTAGGGTGAAAAATTTCTTATTCGTCGGCCGATGAGTTTGTGCATTGTGTCACAATGTGGATCAGGGGGTGATGAATACGGCCGTTACTGCCGATGCAACTCATGCCGCTTGCGTCCCACGAAAGCGGGCTGCCGGTGGTCATGGTGAGCTGGCCGCCTGCTTCGGCCAACAGCAGGCAGGCGGCGGCCACGTCCCAGGGTTTCAGGCTGAAATTCAGGTAGGCGTCGGCGCGTCCGGCGGCAATCCAGGCCAGGGCCAGGGCGGCGCTGCCCACGGCGCGGATGCCAAAAACAGTGTGGGCCAGTTGGCCGATGCAGTCCAGCCCGTGCTGGCGATACGTGGGCACGTGGCTCCAATCGTGGGTAAACAGAGCTTCGCTGAGGGTGTGAATGGCGCTGACGTGTAACGGCCGTACCTGCCCATCCCCGGTCTGTAGGGTGGCCCCCTGGCCTTGCGCCGCGCTAAACAACTCGCCGCGCAGCGGATCATAAATGACGCCGGCCAGCACTTCCGGCGCGCCGGTGGTTGTGAAGCGCATGGCGGCAATGGAGACGCAAAAATCGGGTATGCCCCGGCTGAAGTTGACGGTTCCGTCCAACGGGTCTATCACCCAGATGATGGAACCAGACGTGGGCAGGCCGCTGTCTTCTTCTTCGGTGAGGAAGCCATGATCCGGCCAGCGCTGGCGAACGGCCGTGGTGATAGCTGCCTGGGCGGCAAAATCGGTGTCGGTCACCAGGTCGCGGAAGCCTTTGCTGCTGACCTGGCGGGGCAGGTGGAAATTTTCGCGGATGATAGCGCCGGCGGCAACGGCCGTTGCCTGGGCCACCATAAGCAGTTCGCGGGGTTGAAGGTCGGCAAAATGAGTATTCATAACAATGCAAAAAGTCAGTGACAAAAGAAACAGCCTCAAGGATAGCTCCTTGAGGCTGTTCATTCAATCGTTAGCCTGTTTCAGGCGAGCCGTCGAGATTCCCGATTCGTGGGTAATCCCTGGTTGACCCGTCTTAGGGCTGGACCTCAGACATCAACTCAGCCTGGGCGGCGTTGGCCGTTTCGGTCAACGTCGTCAGGATGGCGCGAATGTCATCGGCGGTAGCGCCGGCCGGCAGTTGCATGATTTCGTTGAATGCAGCTTGCGCGGCATCGCGGGCAGCCGTGTACGAAATCAACTGCGGTTCGTAGTAGGAGAAGGGCAGCAGTTCAACGGCCGCAGCCCACTGCGGATTCTCGGTGAAGAAGTCACCCAGGAATTCGCTGGTGCCCGCGCGGGTGGGGAAGTAACCGCTGATGCGGTTCCATTCCGCCTGAACTTCCGGCGTGGTGAACCATTTGATGAAGATCCAGGCCGCCAGTTGTTCTTCCGGCGTCGTGTTGGTGATCATGATGTCGCCACCATAGATGTTCTGAACCGGGTCGGCGGTGGTGTGCGGAATCGCCGCAACACCCCAAGCGTCGGGGTCGGTGCCGTTTTCTTCAGCTACGGTAGCTACATCACCACCGTAGAAGGGGATACCAGAGCTGGAGCCCATGGTGAAGATGGCGCGACGAGCAGCAAATTCAGGATTCGGGAAACCTTCGGTGAAGAAGTAAGCGCAACCGTCGTCCAACATGCCTTTCAAGAAAGCCAGGGCTTCCACCGTGGCGTCGCCATCGTACACGTATCCCAAACCATCTTCGGTGAGGATGTCGCCACCGAAGGCGTAGGTCCAGGCAGCTACGGCCGAAGCGTCATCGCGGAGGATGAAGCCACCGGTGCCGTCGCCATTGGCTTCGGCCGCGGCGCAGGCCATTTCGCGGAATTCATCCGGGGTGGTCGGCGCGCCGGCAAAGCCCAGTTCTTCCAACCAGGTTTGGTTGTAGAACAGCACTTCCATGGAACGGTTGGGCGGGAAGCCTAGACGTTGGTTGTCGAAGGCCGGGTGAATGCTTTGATTGAAGAAGGTGGGATAGAAATCAGCCTGATCTTCTTCGCTCAAACCCCAGGCGGCGTCGTCCACGTAGGGATTCAGGTCGGCCAGGGTGTCGTTGAGTTGGTAGAAAGCCTGGTCGTTCTGGTAGCCAACGAGGAGGGCGGCGGGCAGTTCACCGGCGTTGATGCTGGCGTTTACCTGGTTGCGGATGTCATCGTAGCTGCCCTGATTTTGAGCTTCGACGGTGATGCCGCAGGCGTTGGTTTCGTTGAACTGAGCAATCATCGGCAGCATGTTTT
>CALFEW010000630.1 GCA_937958365.1 uncultured Chloroflexota bacterium
GCAGTAGATGGTCAGACGCCGCTGCCCAATGGCGGGCCGGGCATCTTTCACGTCTTGGGAGCCGTCCAGACCATCATTTCCCACAATACCATCAGCGGCAACCAGGGCCACGGGCTGCAATTGAGCGGCCCATCCTCCATCAGCGGCACGGTGGAGGCCAATCAAATTGGCACAAATGCTTCGGGAACCACCGCCGTGCCTAACGCCGGTTACGGCGTTTTAATCAGCGAACACAGCGGCGGCCACCTATTGAACGACAATACCATCAGTGGTAATGCGCAAGGTGGTGTGATGGTGCAAGACCGGGTTTCCGGTCAACCACCCCATGACAACACCCTGGAAAACAATCGCATCGGTCTGAATGCGACCGGTTTACAAGCGTTGGGGAATGGTGGCGATGGCGTTCGCATCGAAGGCACAGCCCATACACAGACGGTGGGGCCGGGCAATCTTATCGCCTATAACGCTGCCAACGGTGTGCGGGTAGATAGCTGCAACCAGAACCAGATCACACAAAACCAGGTGTTTAGCAACACCCTGGCTGCGATTAACACGGTTTGCCTGCCTGCGCCGCAAGTAACGGCCGTCACCACCATGACGCTGGTCGGTACAACACTGCCCAATGCCCGTGTCGAATACTTCAGCGACGACGAAGACGAAAGCCAGCACTACCTGGGTAGCGTCACGGCCAGCGCCAGCGGGCAGTTCACCCTGACCGGCCCGTTTGTTGGCCCTAACGTAACGGCCGTGGCCATAGACGGCAGCGGCAATACCTCCGCCCTCTCCCAACCGGTTCGGCTGTTGTGGACCGTTCTGCTTTATCTGAACGGCGACAACGACCTGGAGGAAGCATTATTGGAAACGCTCGATAACCTGACCGGCGCTGCCAATCCCCGCGCCAACGTTCTGGCGCTGGTAGATGGCTACACCACCACCCTCACCCTGTCCCCCACGCGCCTGCTGGACCTGACCGGCGCTACGGCCGTTCCCCTGACAGTCACCCTGGGCCTCACCCGTACCGTGCCAGGCGAACTGAATATGGGCGATGGCGATACGCTGCGCGATTTTGTGAACTGGGGCCGCGCCCATTACCCGGCCCAATACACGCTGCTATCCATCGTAGATCACGGCGGCGGGTGGGCGCCGGGGCCGGCCGAACCGATTACCAATACTCTACCGGCACATCGCACGAATTGGTTAGCAGGCGGCAGTGGGTTGAGTTGGGATTTCAGCAGTGAACACGATTTTCTGGACAGCCCAGAAATGCGACAGACGCTGGGACAAATCACGCAAGACGGGGCTAATCCATTGGACGTTCTCTTTTACGACGTTTGCCTGATGGGGCTGGCAGAGGTGGCGTATGACCTGCATCCTTTCGCCCGATACTTTGTCGCGGCAGAAAACATCGGGTGGGCGCCGGTGGGAGAGAACGGCCGTTACGTGCAAACCCTGGCCGCCATTAGCCCTACTACCACACCCGCGCAACTGAGCGCTTTATTGGTTGAGAAATACGCCACCAGCCTGCCGACCGACGGTCATCCCTTTGCGATTGCAGCCGTCAACCTGGCGCACATGCCGGAAGTCGCCAGTGCATTCAGCCAGTTGTCGGCGGCGATTTCCCCCACCCTCTCCACGCCATCAGGATTAAGTAACCTGTACCAGACGTATTCCGCCAGTCAGAAACTCGATTACGACAGCAATTTTGCGATTGGCGCGACGGACGGTTTTGTAGACGCCTACGATTTTGCGGCGCAGGTATTGACCCACTTCCCGGAGCCAACGGTAACGGCTGCGGCGCAGCAACTCCGCACCAGTCTGGACACGGCCGTGATCGCCGAAGCCCATCAAAGCGGCGCACCCTGGTTTGATGACACGGCCGTATGGGACCTTGAAAACACACACGGCCTTTCGCTCTTCTTGCCACTTGGCGAAGACCTGACATTGCCCGTTATCATCACCGCTACATCGCCCATTACCCCTGGGTTGCTGATTACCCGTTACCTGCGATTGCGCGACCTCTATAACCCAGACCAGTTAACGTTTGTAACCGACACGGGCTGGCATGAATTGATTGACCAGTATTACGAGCAAGTGGAAGTCGTAGAAGAATTCACGACCGGCCCCATAGATGGCCTGTTGTCGCCAGATATCCGACCACCAACGACGGTGATCACGCTCACCGGGCCACTCACCGTCGGGCAGCAAATGACCCTTAGCTGGACGGCCGTTGACGATCTATCCGGCGTGGCGCGTAATGTACTCTGGTACCGACCGCCAGAAGGTGGTTGGACCAATACCGGGCTTTTTCAGACCGGCCTTCAAGGTATGTTCATAACAACATTGACCGATCGCTGTGAACAATCCTGGGCGGTACTTTCCACCGACAACGTAGGCAATACAAACAGTCTGGCAGGAGGGTTACACATTGTGGATATTCGCGTCGCGCCTTGCCATCGTCTCTATCTACCGGTTCTTCGGAAAAATTAAACAATGGCATGGACAGATAGAATTTGCGCCATTATCTGGAAAGCGCAACTGAGATGGCATACCGGGCTGCCTGCGTTTTGCTGCAAAACCGGTCAATTCCCAGACCAGCCGCTGCAAAGTCAGAGACCAGGGACATTCCCAGGATCGCCAATCTGCGGCGAAATCTGCGTCCGCAACCACTTTGGTCGACAGGCATTGAAAATCAACAGAGAGGAACGTTGCGCGCAAATTCTTGCCGACTATGGAGCATAGAAGGACAATTATGCCTATGCCTAGCCTATGCTTAGGCCTACGTCCGCTTCTTATGAGGCCATCGCCATCGCCATCGCCACGGCCACGGCCGACATAGCCGCCCAACTCCAGGAGACCCAGGCCATCCTGCAAATCCGGCGCATTGTGGAGCAGATTGGGCTGGTGGCCGCCTAC
>CALFEW010000631.1 GCA_937958365.1 uncultured Chloroflexota bacterium
TGGCGCGCGGCGAAGAAGGCTTCGCCTACAAAGAGTACAAAGGCACGCCGGGCAAGAATGGGCAGTCGCCGGTCAGCCGGGTGCTGTCAGTAGCCATCAAGGGGGAAAACGTCTACATCGAGCTGAAAAGCGGCCCCGGCAAGCTGACGCCGACGGGAGCGGTGACGCCGGCCGGGCCGGCGCAGGTCGAGGTGAATGTCGCCTTCAAGCAGCACGAAGCGCGGCGGCTGGCGGCGACGGCGCTGGCCTATCTGCACGCCTGGGATGTGGTGCGGATGATGGCGCAGCGGTCGGTCGTGGGCAAGGTACGGCCGTATGAGTTGGTTCCCACAGAGGGCGTGCGGAATGAAGAAGGAGTGCGGAGAGCGGAACGCGGCGTGCGGAATGAGGGAGATTCTTCTATTCCGCACGCCGCACTCGCCACGCCGCACTCCCTTCGTCCGGTGACGCGCAAGGGGGTGTCCCAACCGGGAAACGGCCACGGGCAGGCGACGGCGACCGTCTCTCCGCCAAAGGTCAATGGCGCGGCGACGCACGCGACGGCGACGGCCGTTGTTGAGCCAGCCCAGGCAACACCGCCGCCGGAAGGGAGCGAAGCAGACCAACGGCCGTCGCTGGTATATGGCGATGGGCAGCCGGTGAAGGTAGAGAATGTCACCGAAGTGCAGACTTACGAGCGTTTTGTGGCCGAGCGGCAGGCGCCGCCGGCGTCGCGGGCGGCGTTGTTGGATTATTACCGGCAGGCGGCGGGGTGAGGCAGTGCATGGCCGTTAACCAACCAGCCAACAGAATGCTCAGGGAACTTCAAGCTGTGCGCCTGTGTCACTGCCGCCCGGCACTCTCTTAACCAACCAGCTAGGGGCTGTTGGCCTGGAGATTATCCACCGGCCACAGCCAGAGCGAGCTATCACTCGCCAACGCCGCCAGCCAACGGCCGTCGGGCGACCAGCTTATCACGCCCATATCATTACCCACATTGTCGTCTTGCGTGACCCCCCGATGCAGCCAATGTCCAATGCGGATGGCGCGGCCAATGTTGGGACCGGTATAACTCGTGTGGGCGTAGAAGCCGCCCGACGGCGCGAATACCTCATCGCCGATGGTGCTTTTGGTAGACACGGTGGAACGGCCGTCGCCCACCGCCCACTGGGTAAACTTCGTCTCGTACTGCACTGCATGGGTCAACAGGCGATCATTGTCTAGCCAGGTTAGCAGTTCATACTCGTTCAGCCGCAAAACGGCCGTTCCCTGCTGGCGATCATACACCTCTACTAGCAGACTGCTGGCCTCATAATCGGGGGCAAACTCGAAAGCAACCTGTTGACCGTCGGGACTGAAGGCGGCGAGGGTAACGCAGCAAGTGTACCCTGCCCGCACCGATTCCCCCTGATAGGCGGCAATAAAATCGCCATTCCCTGTTTCTTCCCACAAAATTATTTGCCCCACCTCTTCATAGGGATTCGCGCCGGCGGCGACGAGGGCGTCGCCGGTGGGTGACCAGATAACGCGGGTGATGATTTGCCCTTCCGGGTAACCGGCCAGCGAAACGGCCGTTGCGGCCCCATCCAATTTCACCAACTGGAGCCGGTTGCCAGAGCCATAGGCCAGCCAACGGCCGTCTGGCGAAAATGGGTCGCCCGCCGGTAACGAATCGGCATCGGCAAAGCTGGCGATGCGTTCCCCGTTGTCCACCTCATAGAGCTGGATTTCTCGCCGTTCGGGATGGCGCAGCGCCAGCCAACGGCCGTCGGGGCTTAAGGCGGGGTCGATCAGCGGTGCAGGGAATTGGGCGATGGGGTCGCTTTGGGCGGTGTCCCAGACCTCCGCACCGCCAAAGGTCAGCGGCGCAGCCAGTCGCTCCCCATTGGCTGCCCACCGCAAATCAAGGTAGGGGGCGACGACGGGAATCTGCCCGATGACCGTTTCCTCAGCATCTGCGACGGTAAACGGCCAGCGGGTGAGACGGCCGTCGGCGTACAAACTCAATAACGTATCAGCGGCAAACACCAGCGCCAGGCGCTTTTCCCTGGCGGCTGGCCGCTCGGCCACAACCCTTGCCGCCGCCACATCCCAGACGAGGGTGGGGAAAGCCTCGCCATAAAAGGCCTGACCGCCGGGCGTTATTAGCCAACGGCCGTCGGAACTAAAGGTTAGGGGCGGCGCGGCCCAATCGGGACTCGTTAACACCGCGCCGGGCAAATGCCCCACCACCTGCTCATCGTCCAGTTGGCGAAGGGCCACGCCACCGGTTGGGTCGGCCAGCGCCAGCCGTTGACCGTCGGGGGTATAGGCGATGGCCCAGGGATCGTAACAGCCGCCCGCCGTTTGCAAAACGAGCTGTACTTCGCCTGTGTTGATGTCGAGCAAGCGCGCACAATCTTCCCCCAACGCGGACAGGGTCAGCGTTTGCCCATCCGGCGACCAGACTAGCGACGGCCGTACCCCAGAGATGATGCGTGAATGGGGCACTTCGTTAACCGTGCCGCTGGCAACATCGAGCAAAAAGATGGGGTCGCCCCGATTGGGGCCGATGGACTGGTAGGCCAGCCAACGGCCGTCGGGGGAAAAGGCGAGGTCGCTCCAGTAGACGTAAGGGGGGCTGACGGCCGTTTGCTGGATGGCGCCGCTATCGGCCGAATAGACGACCACGTCGCCGCTTTCCAAAATAGCGGCGATGTGCGCCCCTTGCTGGTCAGCGGCCAGGGTGACGAGCAGGGCGTCGGTGGGCTGCCACCACAATTCTTGCCCATCCAGCGTCACCAACGAGACGCCGTTCGCCCAGCCGAGGGCGATGGTGAAGCTGTCGCCGCTGGGCAGGAAGGCGGCGTGCAAAATCTGGCCCCGTCCTAATTGGCGCGCTGTGCCCAAGTGGAGTTGGGGCGGCGTGGGGGTCGCCGTCGGCGGCAAGGGGGTGGCGGTGGGGAATTCGGGTTGGGGCAGGTTGGCTTGGGGGTCGCGTGTGGGGAGAACGGCCGTTGGGCCAACAGGCGTTGGCGTTGTAACGGCCGTTGGCGTTGTAGGTGATGGTGATGCGGCGGGGGTGGAAACGGCCGTTTCTTCTGGGGGTGATGTGCACGCGGCGAAAACGGCCGTGAGCAAACACAGCATCATGAGGGGTAATATAGTCGAGCGTCGCTTCTTACCCATTTTATTCTCCAACAAGCGCAAAAGATTGCACAATCTCATCCGCCATTGCCATCACTTCCGCGGGCATGGCAAACGCGCCGTAGTTCAGGCCAAAATAATCAAGGCTCAGGGTGAAAATCAGATCATTGATCTGAATAGGCCCACCGCCATGATACAAAATCATTTTGTTTTTGCCTTCGTAGCGGAGAACATCCCGGCCAATGGTACGCCCCATGAAGCTGATTTCGCTGGTGATGGCCTCGTCCATTTCGGGTACGCCTGTGCGAACGATGTGAATATCCTCCTCATCTTGCCGCTTGAAGCCAATGGACAACACAATGCTGTTGGTGCGATCTGGCCGGTAAGTTAGCTGGATGGCGTTCTGATCATCGGGCGTACCATAGACTCTTGCTGGCTGCAAGCGCCATTCGGGGGGCACGACCAAGGAAAAGCCATAGGTTTGGTTAACGTACAGGCGATCAATCAGCTCAAATGAGGCCACAATGGCGTCGGCTATGGGGATCATGTCCGAGGGCAATTCAGTTGTTTCATCGGGCGTGCTGAAATCACCCAGGCTCAGGGTGAAGAGTAGATCGCTGGCTCGAATCGTCCGGGTGTTGTCATGGAGATTGTCATAGAGGATGGCTTTGTCTTTGCCTTCATAGCGCCAGATGTTCCGTTCAATCTCCCGCCCCAGCAAAGGAATTGTGCCGGTCGTTGTCAACTCCCCTTCGGCAACGCCAGAGCGTATAACAGTGGTCTGCCGGTCATCAAACCATTTGAAACCGATGATGAATTTGATGTCTGGTTTAGGCCGGTAGTTCAAGCATATATAATTTTGCCCTTCGACCAGTTCCCATTCGGGTGGGAAAGTGAAGGCAAACCCATAGGCTTCATTGGCGTAACGGTACCACGTCTTACCTGTTTCAGGGTGGGAGTGCGGGGGCAGGTCGGTTAATGGCCGTTGGTCACATTGGGGCAAGGATAAAATGGGAGATTCTGACGGCGTGGGGGCAGGCGCTGGTTCCGGGGTGTTCAGGGTTGGTGGCGCGCCATCGGGCATGATCGCCGGCAGTGTATCTATCAGCGCCGATGGGACTGTTTGGGTGGGGGCAACGGCCGTTACTTCTGTGTGTAATGTGGGTGTTGGCGGAACGGTCGTTGCCATCCCTGCCGATTCATTGCCCGCTGGCACAGCACAACCGGTCAGAAGTGCCAGCCATAAGCCTAAGAAAATGATGGTTTTACTCATCACAACCTCCCAATTAGGGGTAGCGTAATGGCAACTTGTTCCTGACGGCCGTCGGCAAAGCTGAGGGTGGTGTCGAGAATGGCCGTGAGCCATTTGGCGCGATGCCAATCTTCAATATGCACGGCGTCAATGGTGAAAGCGGCCAGGGGGGAATCTTCGCGCAAGGGTGCGGTGCCGGTATGCCCGATGAGTGCGGTTAATTGCCGCTCGATGAACAGTTCCGGCTGGCCGGGAACGAGGCGCGGGTCGGGTGGCGCTTCGCTGGGGTGGTAATGGTAGCCGTTAACCAGCGCGGGGAAGAGCCGCCAACTGACGTCGCCGGTAGCGTAGGCGGTACCGGTGAGCAAGAAGAGCAGTCCGGCCACCAACAGGGCGATCTGCCCGGCGCGTCGCTTGCGCCAGAGCAGCCCTAACACGACCAGCAGTAATGCCAACGGCAGCAGCCAGGTGGTGAAGAAGAGCAAAGCCTGTATGATTTCATAAGAAATGGACATGGAAACCTCCAGAATAGCTAGAGCTAGAGCTAGAGCTAGAGCTAGAAGATGGTTCAGAAGAAGAAGCCGAGTTACTTCATCTTGAACACCACTCTCGCTCTTGCTCTAGCTGGTATGGTTTCCATTGTAGGGTAACGGCCGTTACCTGACCCGACGTTTAGCCATTGAATCTACAATATTTCACTAGC
>CALFEW010000632.1 GCA_937958365.1 uncultured Chloroflexota bacterium
CAAGAGAACACGGGACCAAAACGGCCGTAAGTAAGTCCATAAAAAGGTCAGACTTTTTTGTTTCATACACTGTCCAAAGCAAGATCGAAGATTGAAGATTTAAGATTGGGGAAGTGATCGTCTTTTAATCTTCAATCTTTGATCTTCAACTTTCCCTCATATACGGCTGCCACATTTCCATCGTGAGTTCCACCGGGTCGGCGATGACGCCGAAGCGGGTGAAGTAATCGCAGACGCGGGTCACGTCGCGCTGGAGCAGGGGCAGGGCGTGCGGGTTGGTACGGGCGTCTACCACCTGCGGAAAATCTATCAGCCAGATGTCGCCATCCCAATAAAGGATGTTGTAGGCGGACAGATCGCCGTGGATCAGGTGATGGTTGAGCAGCAGGCGCACATTGTGCAGCACGCGCCGGAACAATGGCCCGGCCTCGTCGCGGTCCAGGTTGATTTCGTTGAGCGCGGGCGCTGCGCCATACTCGTCGCCGATGAACTCCATGAGGATGGTGTGGTCGTTGTGGCCGATGGGTTTGGGCACGTCGGCGCCGGCTTCGTAGAGCGCGGTCTGGGCGCGGAATTCTGTGCCCACCCACATCAGGAAGTCCAATTGCAGGCCGTAGCCGGTTTTGTTGAGAACGGCCGTGCGTTCCCGCCGGCTGCGTATCTGTTTGCCTGCCGCGTCGCGCAGCATTCGCCCTTCTTTGTAGATGGCGTCGTTTTTCAGGTTGCGCAACATGCGCTCGCGGTACAGTTTGGCGGCCACCAATTCATACCCCGTGGCCGGGTGAGCGGTGCAGGTGTAGACGTTGGCCTCTTTGCCGCCCTTCACCAGCCGCGTCACGTCGGTGATGACGTTTTCGCGGTAAAAATGCTCCAGGGAACTGATCACCCACTGCCGTTCGTGGTGCAGCGGGTCGAGGGCGGCAGCGTAGGTGGGAACCCAGCTTTGGATGCCGTCGTCCATGGCGCGAATGTCGGCGGTGATGGCGTGGTCTTTCGCTTTTTTGGTTTGTTTGCGCTGCCGGTGGGCGGAACGGCCGTTATCGTCAAAGTCATAATCGGCATAGTGTTCATGCCATTCAAACTTACTGGTTGTACTCATCGTGTTTAGGTAATCCTGTCTTGGTTTGCAGGGGATCCGTATTCCGTGAACCGTGTCCCGAAATCCGAAATCCCAAATCCGAAATTTAAAATAAAAAAGCCACCGAACATCCCCATGTCCCGTGGCTTCGGTGGCTAAACTATCAACTAACCACTCTCAACTCCCAACTGGATCAAAAAAGCCACGGGTCAACGTCGTGTGAACCGTGGCCGCCGCCAGCTTTTGGCTGTAGCAATCGGTATTCAGTTTGCAGCGGACAGACGAACCAAAACAGCTTACCGGCAAACAGGCGTACTCACACGACGCATATTCAATTTGCGCACCTGGACTTCGTTCAATTTTTGCATCATGTAAGTACCTCCTTAGGTTATTGTGTTGTGTCTACTATCAGACCAGCGACAGTCTACCATAAGCCCTCTATCTCGGTCAAGTCCCTCTTGAACGTAACAACCAAGCCTCTCTAGGATTTCACCACGGAAGCACGGAGAACACAGAGGTTCTACAGGTCCAATCTCTGTGCCCTCAGTGTCTCCGTGGTGAGTAGTT
>CALFEW010000633.1 GCA_937958365.1 uncultured Chloroflexota bacterium
CAACGGCCGCATGATTGGTCATGCGCACGGCCGTTTCCAGGTGTCCATTGTTAAACATATTCAACTCATCACTTTCAATGGCCGCCACGCCGATGAGTTTTTGTTTGTGGATGATGGGCATGGTGATTTGCGACAAGGTTTCGTAAGATTGCACCCTGTAGTTTGGCTCAGCGTGGACGTTGCCAGTGACATGCGGTTCGCCCGTCGCCAGGACATGGCCCAGCAGCCCATCATCGGCAAACGCGCCGTTAATCGGCGCCATGGAAAACTTGTGGTCATAGCCGCGCTGTGCCTGAAGATAAGGTTTCCCCTGTTCATCCGCCAGGATAATAGCCCCAGACTTGCCATCGCTGACCCGCAAGCCCCAATCCAACGTGAGATTGAGGACGTGTTCCAGGTCTAACGTCGTGTTCAGGTCGCGGTCTAGCTGCTGCAACATGAACAACTCGCTGACCCGTTCCTGCAAAGCGTGGTCGGTTTGTTCCATCAGGCGGGCGTTTTCCAGAGCCACCACGGCCTGGCCGGCAAATGCGGCCAGCAGCGTCTCGTCCTCTTCGTTAAAAGGGACGCCATTGTTTTTGTTGATGACCTGAAGCACGCCCAGGACGGTATTGCCGCGCAGCAGGGGCACCGTCAGAATAGACTCGCTGACAAATTTGGCGTTGTGGTTCATATCACCGAACCAGCGTTTGTCGTCTTGCACGCGGTTTTGGCGCACAGGGCGGCCGGTTTGGACGGCCGTACCGGCCAGACCGGTCCCCAACGGCAGGCGTTTGCCCAGCAATTCGGCGCTGGCCGGGCCGCGTACCACCCGAAATTCCAGTTCGCCGGTATCTTCGACGGTCATCATGAACGTGCCGGCTTCCGTATCCAGCAGTTCCATCGCTTTGTCCATGATCAGGTTCAGCAGCGGTTCTAGTTCCAACGTGGAAGCCAGGGACAGGGTGACTTCGTTGATGATTTCCAGTTGTTGGGCGCGGTCGGCCAATTCCTGGCGGGTTTGCAGGCGGTCCAGGGCGACGGCCGTTCTATCGGCAAAGACGCCAAACAACTGTTTTTGCCGGGGGCGGACCTGTGTTTTATCGGTGAAGAAGGTGCAGAGCGCCCCCAACGTTTCCGCGCCGGCGTTTAGGGGAGAAATCCACCAGACACGGCCGTCTTCAGCCACCACATCCACCATCTGCCCGGTACTCATCGCCTGAAGGATGTGCGGATTGTCTACCCGGACGTGCCGCCCCTCACGCTCCGGCAGCCGTTCGCTGTCTTCCACGACAAACGCGGCATAAAGCAGCCGGGTCGCCTGGTCATACAGGGCAACCCAAAAATTGTCTATAGGCAGCAGCCGCTGATAGTTGGTGTACACCAGTTCCAGCAAAACGTCGGGGTCAATGGTGAAGTTGAGCGCTTGCGAGAACTGGCTCAACTGATCCTGCTCGGCAATGCGCGCTTCCAGGCGGCGCATGGCGTTGGCCCGTTCCAGACCAATCAGCGATTGATCGGCCAGCGCGCCGAGGAAATTTAGCTCGGTTTGGGAGTAAGGTTGTCCGTTTTGTTTGGCGGGCAAAGCCAGCCAGCCCAACAACTCCTGGTTGTTGTTCATCGGTACAATGACGGCCGCATTTTGCAAACGGATGTCGTCAGGATGATCGCGCAATTCCGGCGGCCAGGCGCGTTCTACGGCCAGGTCCAGCACTTCGGACGTGCGCTGCATGTAGGCTACCAGAGGCGAATCGGCCGCCACCCTGGCGGCATCCGGGTCGAGATAGCTGGCATAATCGCCCAGGTTGGTGTCGGGCAAGAATAGCTGTGGTCTGGCAACGGGGATGCCGATTTGGGCGTGTTCCACCAGGATTCTGGCGACCTGATCATCGTCTACGGCCGTCGTCAATCGCCGGTTATATTGCCGCAGCAGTTCATTAAACTCCACCGGTTTCTGAAACAGCAGCCGGTCTAACCATTTTTGCAGCCAGATACGCAGCGGATCATAAATCACAAAGATAGCCAGGATGAAAATGGCTACCACCCAGGGATTGTTCAGCGTGATGTTAATGCCAACCGCAACCGCCAACCCGCTGATGATGAGTAAAAACGCCCCCACCACAATCACGGCCATCAAGAGGTAAGTCAGACCACGGCGCACCACTTTATTCACGTCAAGCAGCCGAAAACGGATGATGGTGTAAGCAATCGCCAGGGGAAAGAGGATGATAGGCGGCAGAAATACGGAGGGATTAAACCGCCCCCAACCCAGTTTCGTCGCCAGCCAAACCAGCGTAACCAGAATAGGCAGCAAGCCTAAGGTGGCTCCCAATAAAATGATTCGCGCCTGCTGCCGCACCAGAGCCGAAGGAGAGACCACGCTGCGGTAAACCATAAAGCCTAATGTCACTACGGCCGTTAAAATATTCCAATAATAGGAATAACGCCAGGGCAGCGCATGCGCCCAGGCGTCTGGTCCGTTGTATAACCAGACCTGGCCCCAGAGAGCGAGAGCAACGCCTGGCAAGATAATGGCCCATTTTAGCCAGGAATACCGAGAAATTGCTCTGGCTTCGTGGGGAAAGACAAACGCCAGGAGCAGGGTGAAACTGCCGGCTACCGCCAACGCCAACGTCCAGACACGAATGAAAGTCTGGGTTGTGACCTGATCGAACAGCGCGCCAATGACAACGGCCGTACTCACTGCAAACAACGCAAACACCTGGGCAGCTTCCGCGTCTGGCCGCGCCACAAACGTCAGCGCACCAATAAGAAAAATAACCGCCCCCACCAGATAAAACAGCCAGAACTGGTTCCAGAAAAGGGTTTCGTCTATCAGCGACAGAACCAGAGGAACAGTGCGTTCGGCTTCATCGGTGGTGCGGGTATTGATGATGGCGTCGGGCGGCGGCTGATCGAAGGTGAAGGCAGCGGCGTCGCCGACCTGGAGGGTAGCCAGGTAATCGTGGAGGTCCTGGTTGGTGGGGAAGGCACGGCCGTTTACGGCCGTAACCCGATCCGGATACATAATCGGCGGTTCCACAGGGTCCACCGGCTGATACTGCGTCGTCGCTTTGTTAACCACCAGGTTCGGGTCAAAAAACAATCCGGGATAAGGGACTTGTGACCAACGCAAAGCCAAAACAGGCAGCATCACAAACATAATGCCGCCAGCGATGAGAATGATGGCAACCAACCCCATCCGTATCTGGTCAATGCGCCTGTATCTTACCAAACCAACCCGTCTCAAAACCTGAAATGGCTTTTATCGAATTTGAACTTTCGCTAATGATAAGTGATCGCTAATCTGATGTCCATCGTCAGCCACAATAGTTTGCACCTTACCACTAACAACGTCAATTAAGGTGAGGTGAATTATGTACGAGCCTGGGGCCAGATTGTAACCCAGGTCCAGTCTATGCTCATCTTCAATAACTTCTCCGACCTGCCCACCCAGCGGCGGCTGGCTTTCCTGGAAAATGACCTCCTTGCCTTCCCCATCCACAACGCTGATGCGAACCAGATTGTCGGCCAGATTGGCCGACAAAATCTCCCAATACAAAGTCACCGCCAACACATCGCCGGGCAGAAACTCATGTTTGTTGTAGGCATACCCACGCAAGCGGAGGCGATCATTGAAATTCTGGTCCTGCGTGTTGGGATAGTCGCCCGGTAACGGGGCAACGGTGATCTCCGTCAGCGGCATGGCGTCGCCCAGGCCAACGCCATCGGACCCGGTAACGCCCAGGCGATAAGCGCCGGGCGCGTAAAAACCCACGTACAGTGTCGCCTTGTTAGGCGCGTAGGCCGTCTCCGGCAAAAACAGGCGGATGGATTCGACAAATCGGTCGCCCGGCTGCCAATTGCTGGCGGGGAAATTGCCCAATCCAGGATGCGTGTCGCGCTGGGCAACCATCAACCCGTTTTCGTCCAGCAAATGGACAAACAAGAGGTAATCACCGGGTGGTTTGCCGGTCACTTCCCAGTAAAGGTCTACGTCTATGGCTTCGCCCGGCCGTACCTCAGACTGCTGAATTGCATAGCCGCGCAAATTGACGAAGCTGTCGAATTGGGCGTTGGTGGGATTGGGCACGGCCGTTAACGCAAACCCTGGCGGCTGGGCATAAGCCGGTCGCAAATAGCCCCACAAGGCGATGACTGTCATCAAGGCCATGCCGCCGTGCAAAATACCCGCCAGCCAGACGTCGCTCTGGTACGGCCGTTTCCCCCCTCTCACGTACTGGCTCAGGCCATACGCCAGCAACACCGACAGCGCCGGCAGCGCCGGGAAAAAGAAACGCCCCATCGGCCCCGCCGGGCTGATGAGCAAATAATTGAACAAGACGCCAAAAAAGATCAGCACGTTCAGCAGCAAAAGCAGCAGGGGCACGGCCGTTTCCCTGAGTTCCCCGGTTTCCCGGCGCACAAAAGGCAAAACATACCCGGCCAACGCCAGCACCGCCAGCGCGCCCAGACCCACATACATCGCCTGGGGCAGCGGAATCTGGCCGTAGCCAAACCGCCCCCACAAACTCGTCCAGACGTAATCCAGTTCCGACACCGCCAGCCAAAAACTCTCCGACGGGTCGCGCGCGCCCCACAATTCTGTCAACACTTCCACGCCGGTCGGCTCGCCGTAAAGCATCTGGTTGCGCACAAACCACCAGCCGGTGAGTACGGCCGTTACCCCCACAATCACCAGCCCCGCCTTCAGCCACTCGCGCCACTGCTTCTTGCGCCAGGCCACCCAGGTCATCGCCGCGCCAATCAAGGCGGCGATGGCCGCCAGGTTGAATTTGCTCAGCAGCGCCAGGCTGAACAACGCGCCCAGAATGAGTCCCCAGCGCACGCTCAGGCCGCGCGGATCTTGCACCAGCCGCACGCAGGCCAGCGTCACGGCTGCGCCGCTAAAAGCGGCGACCACGTCGTTGTTGATGGCCCCGGACATATAGACAAACATAGGGTTGAAGGCGATGAAGGCAGACCCGGCGACGGCCAGAAACGGCCGTTTCGGCCAGATCGCCAGCCCAATCAAATAGGTCAACCAGACCGTCGCCGCGCCAAACAGGCTGTTCACCAGCCGCGTCAGGTGGGCGGCCAATGCCCCGCCATGCCAGGGGAAGCCTTCAACGGCCGTATAATGCACATATTGGTTCTTGTTGTCGTGGCCCACTTCCCAATAACGATACGCCCAAAACGGGTTTTGTGGCGGATCGTAACAATCGCCCTGGCCGGTGGCATCCACCCAGCCGGTCGCCAGAGCTGCTATCGCATAAAACAGCGGCGGGTGATGACCTTGCGCGTTGCAGCCCACGCCCTGCACCGGCAGCGCCTGGTGCT
>CALFEW010000634.1 GCA_937958365.1 uncultured Chloroflexota bacterium
TGGCCGGGCTAAACGGTTTCCCTGGCAACGTCCGGCCGGAAGAAGTGGTCTTGCAAACCTATACGCTGCCCTTGGGCGCTTTCCAGTCAGCCAATCCCGAATTCCAGCCGGACCAACTCATAGCCATTCGTTTCCTGTTCGCGGGTGACGCGGACGGGGCGGTCTATCTGGATGAGATTGGCTTTCGCCCACGGCCGTAACGGTGATTTTTCCCGCCTCCGGCAAGATATAACCCCGAAGCCTAACTTTGGATAGAGGACGGCCGTTCCCCTTCCACCTTAAACTATACCCAGACTTAACTTGAAATCAGGCGGATGATGGGTATCTGCCTGGGAGGTAAAGATGTCTCGTATACCTGTAAAAACGATCATGATATTGCTCATCATCCTGCTTTTGGCCGGCTGTAGTGTGCCAACGCAAACGGCTGTGGAACCGGCTGCTGACGTGTCCCCAGCCGTAGACACGGTGACGGAAACGGCCGTTGTCCCCACCACCCCTGTCACTATTACCGATGAAGGCTTTTCTTGCGCAGCCGTCAGCGAAATTCCGGCTGCCGAATGTCAGGCGTTAGTGACCTTTTATGAGGCTACTGAGGGCGCAAACTGGGACGACCAGACCGGGTGGCTGGAAACAAACACCCCTTGCAGTTGGTACGGCGTTGCCTGCGCCGACGGCCACGTAGACAGCCTGGGCCTTTACTACAACAACCTGCAAGGTCAACTGCCCGCCGCCCTGGCCGATCTGTCCGGGCTGCGCGTACTGGACCTGCACAACAATGCCATTGCGGGAGCAATCCCGCCGGAAATCGGCCGGTTGTCTAGCCTGGTGGATCTTGATCTGTCCGTTAACCAGATTAGCGGCTCGCTGCCCGCGACTTTGGGCGATCTGGCCGCCTTGGAGTGGCTTATGCTGCCCCACAATCAAATCAGCGGCCCCATTCCGTCCGAGTTAGGCAAATTAACTGCCCTGCATACCCTCCATCTCTCCGACAACCGGCTGAGCGGGGCCATTCCTGAATCGCTGGCAAACGGCAAGGCGCTGGCTACCATCAGGCTGCGCAACAACCAACTCAGCGGCAGCATCCCATTTGGTCTGGGTCAACTCCCGGCTTTGTACGAAGTAGATCTTTCCTTCAACCAACTAACCGGTTCTGCGCCGTCGGCTTTGTTCCAGGTAAGGACGCATGGCTTGTGGGGCAATCAACTGGATGGCACGATTTTCGTTGACGAAAACGGCCGTCAGGACGTGAACTTCCTCGGCGCCACATTTACCTTTGACCAGGCAGCCGGCGACAGCGTCTGGCCGGAGTTGGTCCCGGCGCAGCCGGCCGAACCAGGACCAGGCATGATGTGGACGCCGCCGGAACATATGGTCTTCACCTTTGCCCACAACAGCGGCCCGCAGGAACACATGCCGTTAGGCCAGTATCTGCCGCCCGAAGGGGAGATCCACATCTACCCCACGGCCGGATTGAATGCAGAAGTGCAGCCCATCGTGGCCGCTTTGCAGCAGCTTTTGGCCGAGCAGCCGGACACGTCTGCCTTTGAGGTTTTCCCGCCAAACGAGGGCGCGGAACAGTTGGGGCTGACTATGCTGCCGCCCAGCAACGCCGTGCAAACGCTGCGCGCCCAGGCCGAATATCTCTCCTTTGCCGAAGGCCAGGGTATCCGCTACCTGACGCAGTTAAGCCAGGGACCGGTTCCGATCAGCAATCAGGATTTGTTCTACACCTTCCAGGGGCTGACGGATGACGGCGCGACCTATGTATCTGCCTACTTTCCCGTCACCCTGCCCGCTTTGCCCGGCTCGCCGCAGTTAAGTGAGGCGGAATTTGAAGCGCTCATGGCCGACTGGCAGGGTTATCTGGCGCAGACGTTGGCCCTGCTCGATGAGCAGCCGAAATCCGCTTTTACGCCGGATTTGGCGGCGCTGGACGCCGTGATTCACTCGCTTTCGGTGGCGGGGACAACGGCCGTTCCCACCCTGCAACCCATCTGGCCGGAAAACGAGGAATCGGTAGACAGCCAGCCGGTCTTGCAGTGGGAAGCATTTCCCGGCGCGCTCAGCTATCACGTCATCGTGCTGGATGACGCCGCCTTCCCGCCGCAAGTTGTCCTTGATCAGACTGTGACCGATCCGATGCTGGCGGTGGAGCAGCCGCTGGCTCCCGGCCATTACAGTTGGACAGTATTCGCGCAAGATGCGGAAACGGCCGTTCTCGCCCAACTGAACAGCGCCTTCTTCGTCAAGGATGTTCTGGAACCGGTCGCCCCGGCGGACGGCGCTGCTCCGTAAATAATCCTACCGGCAAAGGCTATGGGTAGGGGAAAGAATATCTACACAGCAATGTTTATTGTCAGGCAAAAGTGTTTGGAGGTGCGGTGTGCTTCTCACATCTGATCGAGCAGGGGAACGAAAGCAGATTGAATCGGGTTTACAGGCTGATTGTGCTTCCTTTGAACAGTTTGTGCAGGCGCATGAAACGGCCGTTTTCACCTTCTGCTATCGGATGTTGGCAGATACGGCTGTGGCTGACTGCGCGGCAGCGACGGCTTTCCAGCAGGTCTACCCGCATTTCCCGGCCGTTTCTTTGCTGGACGTATTGGCCGCCGCCCGCCGCCGCTGTCTGGCGCAGTGGCAGGCCAGTCGGGTTTATGAGGGTAAAACGGCCGTTGACGCCACCCAAACTTTGTTTAATAACCTGCCCCTTCCCGAACGGGAGGCACTGGCATTACGCTATGGCTGCAAGTTAAATTTTGACGAGATTGCACACGTTTTGGAAACTTCTTGTGAAGCGGTTCGTGCTACCTTGCGCCAGGGGCGATGGCGCATTGCCGGCCTGGAGCAAACTCGCCTGTCCACTCCCAACTAAACATAAGGAATGAAATTTGTGATGGTTCTCACTTGCTGAAAAGCTGGTTGCAGAGCCGACAAATATAGCTCTCAGGGGAGTTGCTCATGACAACAAGTGAACTGGAATTGAAGCCTCAGTTGACACTGGCTGACATCATCGAGTTGACACGCACGGAGGGAGACGCCTGGAAATTGTCTCATGTGCGCCGGGTGCTGAAGCTGATTGGGCTGATTGGCGCGGAGATGGTCTATGACGAAACGGCCGTTACCATTGCCACTTACCTGCACGATTGGGGCGCGTACCCGCGTTTCCAGCAGGCAGGCGTTGACCACGCCTTACGTTCCCGCCAGGTGGCCGAGTCGCTAATTTTGCCACGCATGGAACTGCCGGAAACGGCCGTTGCCACCATCCTGGAAACCATCGAATACCACGACTACCGCGACTTCCACCCGGTGCAATCCACCGAAGCGGTGCTGCTGCGCGGCAGTGATGGCTATATCAGCCTGCTGGCGCATGAGTCGTTTCATGCTTTTCAGGGCACGGCCGCACCGGAACGGTTAGCGACAGCCGAGAGGGCGCTGGCAGCCGAAGCGGCTTATCCGTGGCAGGATGCTGGTTTGCAGGCCGACTGGCAGACGGAACTCGATCTGTTGGCGGCGACGCTGGCAGCCGAATCAGAGGCGGAAACCATCGCGCTAACCACCCAATTCCTGAGCCAACGCCAACAGCGGCGGCCAGAGGCCGGACTAACAGATGCCCAGATTGATTTTGAGCGGCAGCGTGAATGGCTGGAAGGATTGGCGCGCTACGTGGAGTTAGAAATCTGGCGGCAAGCGGCGCAATCCGATTACCGACCCATTCCCGCATTGGCAGATGATGGCGATTTTGGCGAGTACACCGGGTTTGACAGGCGCTGGTCGCAAGAAGTAGACCAGATTAGGCGGATGGCGAACGATGAAGGCGAAGGCCGTTTTTATTACACCGGCATGGCGCAGGCCGTCTTGCTGGACCGGCTCATGCCGGGTTGGAAGCAAGCCATCTTTGCCGATGGTGTGTTTCTGGAAGATTTGCTGGCAACGGCCGTTACTAAACCCTGACACCCCTTTCCCTCCCGATAACTTTGGTTAGGCGACGGCCGTTCTCCGAATCGTCTATCCTCAACGCTGTCAATATTGGGCCGTTTTCAGCAAATCTACCAAATATGGCTCACATTTTTAGAGAGGAACAATGGAATTAACAATTAATCAAGTTGGCAAGCTGTACGGCAAAGATAAAAGGGGCCTGGGCG
>CALFEW010000635.1 GCA_937958365.1 uncultured Chloroflexota bacterium
ATAAATGAGCTTGACGCAACCTTAGAGACATGGACACTACGATGAGTTACCACGTGTTTAATGGCAGGCGCGTTTACCTCAGCGAGGACGGCCGTTTCGTAAGACGCATCAGCGGCATGGATACGCAGACGAAGATGCCAGTTATTGCCCAACACGGAGAATGTCTAGTGTTCAAGCGAAATGGGTTCACCGGATGGATGTGCGTGGGCGAGGTCTGTTACTACCCGCCCGAATACTATCTTGTCCGTGTGGTAGATAATGTGATTCAGGAAGTGCTGCAAGAAGCAGAGGTAGATCGCCAGTCGTGGAGGTCGGTTCGTGACCAAATGGTAGCAATGGCCCAGAGCATGTAACGGCCGTTCCTGCGCTCGATTTGTAAAAGCCCCGTAAACGGGGCTTTTTTGTTTCTTGTGGGGAGTATCCGACAGGCCGTGTGCTATGTTGCGCCTCATGGCACAGATTTGTTCATTCCTGGGTTACAACAAGGCTCACGATGGTTACGGCTATGCGTTTATCAAAACGGCCGAAGCGCTGCGGCGCATCGCTGTCGGGCAGCCACCGATAGCCATCATCCCCGTTGAAAACCCAGCCTATGGGCCTACACCGAAGCGTCGCGTTGAGGGAGCGGCCGTAGGTTTGCTCTCACCCCCCTGGTTTCCCTTCATCAAGGCTGATTATTTCATCGGCTACACCATGTTTGAGTCTACCCGGCTCCCCGACGATTTCCTCCGCATTATCAACAAGCGCTGCGGCGCGGTGATTGTTCCGGCCCCATGGAATGGAGATGTTTTCCGCGATAACGGCGTTACCGCGCCAATACACGTGGTGCCATTTGGCATAGACCCAGTGGACTATTTCCCGCTGGAGCGCAAGCGGGCCGAAGGGTCCCCGTACACGTTTGCCTGGAGCGGCACGCCTGACATGCGCAAGGGGTGGGACGTAGTGTACCAGGCATTTAGCCGGGCTTTTGGTCGGCGTACCGACGTCCGGCTGCGCTTGCATTTCCGCCAGCTCCCCAACGTTTCCTTTCGTGATGCCAATGTGGAAGTCATTGACGGCCCGCTGGAAATGGACGCAATGCGCGACTTTTACCAGCAGGCGGACTGTTTCGTCTTCCCGTCACGCGGGGAGGGCTGGGGGTTGCCCCCGCGCGAGGCAGCGGCAACCGGCTTGCCAGTCATCACCACGAATTACGGTGGGCTGGCTTACGAGCTGGAACACTGGGGCGTCGCGCTCGATGTCAACCACATGCGCCCGGCCGATTTTGGCGTCTGGCCGGTGGGAACGGTAGGAGATTGGGCCGAACCAGACGTGGACCACCTGATAACTCTGATGCGCCACGCCGTTGAGCATCCAGCAGAGTGGGCGGCTCGCGGCGCCCGCGCGGCGCACTGGTTGGCAGGGAATACCCCCTGGGAGCGCACGGCGCGGGGCGTCCTGGCTGTGGCCTCATTAGAAATCGGAGGCGTTCATGCGCGTTAGGTTTACACGTAGCAGCCGCCGACTCATCGGACAGTACGAATGGTCGGCGGGAAACGGCTATGTCTGCGAAGTGACCGATCCCGATTTATTGCAGGAGTTGTTTACCAACCCGGCCTACGACAATGACTTCGTGGTCGCCGATGACGAGCCGCTGGCTCGCATTGCGGGGTCTACGCACGGGGCGCAACTCCTCGTGGTGTATGGCCGCGTAGCCAGCATAGAGCAGTTGGCGAATTTGACGAAAGAAGAGGCCAACCGGCTGGCTGCTGCGTTAGTGGAAACACCCCGCACGGTTAACGGTTGGATAGAGGCGGCGCGGCAATGGGTCGGCCGTCAGGAACAGGACGCGGAGGAAACGGCCGTTCCTCCGAAAACAAAATCAATGGAGGTTGATTAGACATGTCTGGATATGGTGACAAACCATTTGGTTTACGAGAGATCCGGTTGCTGAATGCTGCCGGGACAGTCAATGTGAAGTTGCCGGTCGCCATGAAGCTGAGCTTTAGCCCCAGCCTGGTCTCCGGTGAGCTGCGTGGCGATGATGTATTGCAGTCGCTGGTGTCCATCGAGGACGCCATTGAATGGTCGCTGGAGGCAGGCGGCATCAGCCTGGAAGCCTGGGCGCTGATGACCGGCCGTGCTGTGACAGAGAGTGGCACAACGCCGAACCGCACAAATACGCTGCACCTGGCCGGCGGCACGATATACCCGTACTTCCAAGTCCTTGGCCGGTCGGTGGGCGAAAACGCCACAGATGACATTCACGTCAAGCTGTACAAGTGCAAGCTCACCGAACCCATCGAAGGGGAATTTGCTGACGGCGAGTTTTACGTGACGAGTTGCTCTGGTAAGGCGGTCCCGCATGCGACGTTAGGTTTGGCGGACATCGTGCAGAACGAAACGGCCGCTGCGCTGCCTACCAGCTAATTTTGCCCCCATTTCCCGTTGGCAGCCGGGAGCCTGTTAGCTCCTGGCTGCCTCTATTTTTATTTTAAACAGGAGAATCTAGTGAACAGTTTTGATGAGCTACGACTGAATTTGCAGAAGTTCCGCCAGGCGAACCATGTGGAGATTTTCATTACGGCCGTTGACGGCCAAACCCAATTGCCGCTGCAACTGCGGAAAATCGGCATTGAGGATTTAGTATTCTCCGGGTCTATCCCGGATTCCCTGTCTGGCCTGGTAGACCAGATGCTAAACGGCAGCATGGACAGTGCGGCGCTGCTCAAGCCATCCAACATGACGCAGATGGGCGAGTTGTTCGATGCGGTTCTGTCGGTCTGTGTACAGTGGCCGCCGCTGGCAAAAGTGGGCGACGACGAACATCTGGGACTGGACGAAATCCCGTTCCCTGTCAAGGAAGCCATATTTGGGTGGGTAAACGGTGACGCGCTTGCGTTAGAAAAATTTCGTGTCGGACCTGGCGGCGTTGGTGAATCTGGACATCCTGGCAAGGCGTTACGGGCAGAGGCCCAGCCAGATCATGGGGATAACCAACAGTTGGACGGCGTATCAGCTTGATAATGCGGCGATGCTGGCCGGCCTGGACCACGAAGTAAAAAACCGGCGAGATAGCAAGCGGAAACGGAAAACGTCTGCTCTCAGCGTGCCGAAAGCCGATAGCGGCTTCAGCAGTTTGAAGACGGCCGTTGGGCCAGACGCCATACGGAAAATAAAAATTCCGGAAAACGGAATTTGGTAACTCCTGCGGAAGAGCCGGACAGTGTCCGGCTCTTTTTTTGCCTGGGTGCGATGTCTGTGTGACAATCCTGCCAGGAGGATGCCAGATGGACAATGAGCCTGTTAACAAAAGTGAACGAAGATTAAAACCAATATATAAAATTCTACTCGCAGCAATGGGGCTAATGACAGCGTGCTGTATTGCCTTGGTTGCGTGGTACTCATACGATATGAGTACACCAAAAGGTCAAGCAACCGCTACGGCGATTGCGGCCAAATTGGCTGTTACGCGAGCTGAGCAGACCGCCATCGCCGTTATGACCGTTACGGAAGCAGCCAAGCCCACAAATACTGTTCCCCCAACCGACACCCCCATACCTACAAAAACACTGCCACCAACAGGTACGGCTTTGCCGACCAGCACCTCTACTCCTACTAACACCCCAATCCCATCGTCCACGCCGAACCTCGCCCCACCTTTTTCCGAGATCGCCGAAAATTACAACCGCATGACCGACGCACAGTGGGAAGCATACGCAGAACTACTAAGAGGGGCGCTTGCGCTAGATTGGGAAGGGACAATTAGAGAGGTAGATAAAGGCGAGATATTTGGTGGTTACAAGGTGATCATAGATGCTGGACGAGACACTTTTGTACCCGAGGTTTATATTGACGACGTGCCTGAAGCACTCGCGCTTAGTTTGAACAAGGGCGCCAGAGTGCGCTTCTCTGGAGTGATTAATTACGCCTCCAATACCTTTGGTTTAACTATTCAATTCGACGGCGATACAGTGACAATTACTACTGTTGACTCCACACGATAAAACATGACATTGTCATGAATCTTTAAACGGAAACGGCCGTTACCTAGTGTGGTAACGGCCGTTTCCGTTTCATTTCGTTTCAATTCATTGCAAAACGGGCTGTTTCAATTATAATGGGGCATAGTTAATCAAGATGGAGGTTAGACCAAACCCATG